>NZ_SCNZ01000024.1:0-127080 GCF_005502655.1 Burkholderia sp. 4NA327C6
CCTCCGCGATCCAGTCGGCAAACACGCGCACCTTCTGCGACAGATGCCGGTTGTGCGGATATACGATCGAAATCGGCTTCGGCTTCGGATTGCAGTCCGGCAGCATCTCGACCAGCGAGCCGTCGAGCAGGTGCGGCAGCACCATGAACAGCGTCGGCTGGATCATCCCGAACCCTTCGAGCCCGCACGTCACGTAGGCATCCGAATCGTTGACCGTGACGCTCCCGTTCATCCGCACCTCGAACGGCTTGCCGTCGATCATGAACACCCAAGGAATCGCCCGCGCACCGTGGCTCGATCGAAAATTCACCGCGTGGTGTTCGGCGAGATCGGCAATCTCGTGCGGCTCGCCGTAACGCGCGAGGTAATCGGGCGACGCGCAGGTCACGCGCTTCAGCATCCCGATGCGCCGCGCGACCATCGACGAATCCTCCAGCGGCCCGACCCGGATCATGCAGTCGATGCCCTCCTCGACCGGATCCACGTAGCGGTCGGAGAGCCCCAGTTCGAGCGTGATGTCCGGGTAGCGCTGCCGGAAAATCGACAGCGAAGGCAGCACGATGCGCCGCCCGAGCGAACTCGGCATGTGGACGCGCAACACGCCGCTCGGCTTGCGGTTGCCGGTCTGGAAACTCGCGTCGGCCTCCGCGATCTCCGAGATGATCTTCATGCAATGCTCGTAGTACGCCGCACCTTCCGGCGTCAGCGACAGCCTGCGCGTCGTGCGGTGCATCAGGCGCACGCCGAGCAGCGCCTCGAGGTTCTGGATGATGGTCGTCACCGACGCGCGCGGCATCGCGAGCGTGTCGGCGGCGCGCGTAAAGCTGTTCGCGTCGACCACGCGGGTAAAAACTTCCATTGCCTGGATTCGGTCCATGCTGCTCCCCCTTCGAATCGCCAACGGGACAGAATAGTGCGCGCGACCGGCGCGGCACAAGCCCCCACCTATTGTTCTCCGATCCTGAATAGTTTCGGCGTTTCGGACTGGAAAGCGATGGATTTCCGTTCAGTCAAAACGGCAATCGTTCCGGCCCCGATCATGGCCGCACGCGGTGCGTTACCGCACGAATCGTTCGCGATACCCCTGCGGCGACACGCCCAGCACGCGCACGAAGCAGCGCCGCAGCGTCTCCTCCGAGCCGAAGCCGCAGCGCGCGGCGATCCGCTTGACGGGCCATGCCGTTTCGCCGAGCAGGCGCTGCGCGGCCTCGACGCGGATCTGCTCGACCGCGCGCGCGGGCGTGCGGCCGGTTTCGGCGCGGTAGTGGCGCACGAAGCTGCGCTCGCTCATGCGCACACGCTCGGCCAGCGCCGGCACCGACAGGTCGGCCGCCAGGTGCTCGGCCATCCACGCATGCAGTTCGCCGAATCGATCGTCGGTGCGCTGCATCGACAGCATCGTGCTGAACTGCGCCTGTCCGCCCGGACGCTTCAGGAACACGACGAGCTCGCGCGCGACGTCGAGGGCGGTCGCCCGCCCGAGATCCTCCTCGACCAGCGCGAGCGCGAGATCGATGCCGGCCGTCACGCCGGCCGAGGTCCACAATGCGCCTTCACGGATGAAGATCGGATCGGATTCGACGCGCACGTTCGGATAGCGCGCCGCGAATTCGTCGCAGCGCGCCCAGTGCGTGACCGCACGCCGCCCGTCGAGCAGGCCGGCCTCGGCAAGCAGGAACGCGCCGGTGCAGACCGATGCCACGCGCCGTGTGCGTGCCGCCTGCTGCCGCACCCAGCGCACCAGCCGCGCATCCTTCGACGCCGCGTGCACGCCCTTGCCGCCGGCGACGATCAGCGTGTCGGGATGGCGCGCGGCCGAGCGCAGCGATTCCGCCATCACGACCAGGCCCGACGACGTCTCGACGGGGCCCGCCTCGGCCGCGATGACGCGCGGCGCATAGGGCGCAGGCTGGCCGCGCTCCAGCGCGAGTTCGTTGACGGACGCAAACACCTGCAGCGGCCCCGACACGTCGAGCAGTTGGGCACGAGGGAACGCGAGCACCAGGATCGAACGCGGGGCGGCGGGCATGGCGATTGGCTGAAAACGTGGGTGATATGGCAATTTCGCCAAACACTACGCGCCTAGAATCGATCTGTCCATCCCGTGCCGGCAACGGTACGTTCCCCTTCCAACCGGAGTCCTCGCATGTCCCTGCATATCGGCTTTCTCGTGTTTCCGGGCGTCCAGCAACTCGATCTCACCGGCCCGCACGACGTGCTCGCGTCGCTGCCCGACGCAACCGTCCATCTGGCCTGGAAGTCGCGCGACATTGTCGCGTCGAGCAGCGGGCTCGCGCTCGCGCCGACCTGCACGTTCGACGACTGCCCGCCGCTCGACGTGATCTGCATTCCGGGCGGGATCGGGATCAACGCGCTGCTGCTCGATGCGGAAACGATCGCGTTCGTGCAGCAGCGCGCGGCTGCGGCGCGCTACGTGACGTCGGTCTGCACGGGTGCGCTGCTGCTGGGCGTGGCCGGCCTGCTGCGCGGGCGGCGCGCGACGACGCACTGGGCGTTCCACTCGCTGCTCGAACCGCTCGGCGCGGTGCCGGTACGCGAGCGCGTGGTGCGCGACGGCAACCTGATCACGGGCGGCGGCGTCACGGCCGGCATCGACTTCGCACTGACGATCGCCGCGGAACTGGCTGGCGAAGAAGAAGCGCAGGCGATCCAGCTGCAACTCGAATACGCGCCCGCGCCGCCGTTCGACGCCGGTTCGCCCGATACCGCGCCGGCAGCGGTCGTGAAGCGCGTCACCGAACGTTCGGCGGCCGGCTTCGCGACGCGCAAGGCGACGATCGAACAGGCGCTGCGCGCGATGTCGCACTGACCGCGGACGCCGGGATATTCATGTGAAGACTGGAAGACAGGAAGACGGACGCGCATCCGCGCCGGAGAACCCATCGATGAACATCATCCGCAGCGCCACGTTCACCGCGGACCGCGCGTGGGGCGCGCTCGACATCGCGAACCTGAACGGCATCACGGTCCGCCTGCACTGGACCGACCAGCCGTATCGGTGGCACGTGAACGACGGCGAGGAAGTGTTCGCAGTGCTCGACGGTCGCGTCGAGATGCGCTATCGCGAAGCAGGCGTCGAGCGCGCGACGGTGCTTGAAACGGGTGACGTGTTCCACGCATCGGCCGGCACCGAGCACGTCGCGCATCCGCTCGGGGAAGCACGCATCCTCGTGATCGAAACCGAAGGCAGCGCCTGACGGCCGGCGGCCGGGTGTCGATGCCGCGCGGATGGCAGCCGCCTCCGCGCGGCGGGGTTTATCCGGTGATCGTCCCGGTAGCCTGCGACGCGATCAGCTTCGGCTGCGGCGTGCACAGGCACTGGCACAGGTCGTGTTCGAGCGCGACGACCTTTCCCATCACGGTCATCGTCCGCTCGCCGCCGTCGGACACGATCACGCCCGGCGACTTGCAGGCGGCGCAGAACACCGCTGCGCCGAGATACGCGAGTTCGCGTCCGTCGAACGACGAATTGGCGATCCCTTCGAGCACGACGCCGCCGTGGTCGGTCGTGTCGCCCTTCAGAATGAATTTGCGGCTCATGTTGTCGGTTCTTCCCTCGGAGATGCCGCGCAACGCGGCAGCATGGCCGCGCACGGGCAATCGGAATCCGCCCGTCGGTCGCGGGCGTTCCGCGAGCATATCACCGCTCGTCGCGGCCGCCTCCGTCAGAACTTGTGCCGCAGACCCACGCGCGCCTGGAACTGCCGGTCGTTCGCCGATGCGCCGGGGCCGTTGATCGCGGCGACTGCCGGGCGTCCGGTCGAGTCGGTACCCGACGCACGCTGGTAGACGGCGCTCAGGTACACGTCGGTGCGCTTCGACAGGAAGTAGTCGAGCCCCGCCGCGACCTGATGGTACGTCGCGCCGTCGCGGCCGTTCACACCGCCGCCGCGCGTGTAGTCGTACGCGACGCCGCCGAACAGGTAGGGCATGAACGTGTAGCGCAGGCTGGCCTCGACGTTGTTGAACACCGCATTGCCGGACACACCGCCGGGATTCGGCCCGGACGACAGGTCGCCGAGCCGGCGGAACGACGTGTTCGTATACATCGCGCCGAGCGTGACCGCGCCGATCGCATAGGTGCCGCCCGCCGCCGCGACCTGCAGCGTATGCGCAGATGCATAGCCTGAATACACCGGCGACAGCATGTTGTTGCCCGGCACGCCGCCCGTGACCGGTGCCGGGCTGCCCGTCGTGCCGAAGAACGACACGTTCGGGTTGCGCGCGTTCAGGTAGCCGGCCGCGACGACGAGCGGCCCGCGCGTATAGCCGGCCGTCGCCGACCACACCTGGTTGCGCGTCGCCGCGCCCGCGATGCCGCCCACGCCGACCATCGCCGCGAAGCGGAACCCGCCGTAGTCGTTGCTCGTGAACTTGATCGCGTTGTTGGTCGAGTTCGCGTTGTTCACGTTGTCGAGGTCGCCGGGGTGCGCAACCATGTAGCCGCCGAACAGCGCGGCTGCCTCGAGCGGCCCGAGGAAGTCGACGTTGGTGTCGTACTGGCGCCCGAGCGTGACGGTGCCGAACGGCCCGGACAGTCCGACGAACGCCTTCTTGCCGAAGATCAGCCCACCCTGCCCGAGCTTGCCCGTGCTCGGGTCGAAGCCGTTCTCCAGCGTGAAGACGGCCGTCATCCCGCCGCCGAGGTCCTCGACGCCGCGCAGCCCCCAGCGGCTCGCCTGCTGCACGCCGCCCAGCATCCGCCACGCTCGCTTGCCGCTCACCGTGCCGTTCGGGCCGGCCACCGCGAGGTTGCTCGTGTAGGTCAGCCCCTCGTCGATAATGCCGTACAGCGTCACGCTGCTCTGTGCGTGCGCCGCACCCGCGATCAGCGCGACGCCCGCGCCTGCCAACAGCCGTTGTTTCATCGGAAGGTCTCCATTGCGCGGGTCGAATGGCAAAACGCAGGCGTGCGCGTCCCCCGCAGGCGCGCGGCCTGCTCCGGTGCGAACCGGAACCAGTTGGATGTCAGGTGGGAAAGGCGGTCAGCGCATCGCGTCGGCGACGACGGCTGGCGGCACCCAGCGGCGGCCGGCCGCGACTTCGTATGCGTGGCCGAACTGCAGCACGCCCCAGTCGTCGCGGTAGCGGCCGACGATCTGCATGCCGATCGGCAGGCCGGCTGCACCGAAGCCGCACGGCACCGACAGGATCGGCGCCTCGGTCGACGACAGGTACCAGCACACACGCATCCAGTCGATGTACGAGGTGCTGGCGGCACCCGGCACGTGCGCGGGCGAGCGCAGGTCGACGTCGAACGGCATCACCTGCGTGGTCGGCAGCACGTAGAACGCGTAGCGCTGCATGAACGCGCGCATCCGCTCGAACAGGCGCGTCTTTCGCACGAACATGCGGCCGAGATCGGCGGCCGTCAGCGAGCGATGCAGCCGGTATTCGTCGTGAATCTCGGGCTTCAGCACCGCGCGCTGCGCGTCGTCCAGCCCGTCGACCAGCGTGCCGATCATCCACGCACGTTCGATGCGGAACACGTCCTCGGCTTCCGACAGATCGGGATCGTCGAATTCGACTTCGCAGCCGAGCGCCGCGAACACGCGCGCCTGCGCGTCCACCGCACGCGCGATCTCCGGATCGATCGGCACCCCGGGCAGGCCGCGCGACATCGCGATGCGCGTGCCGCGGAAGTCGCGTTCGAGCGGCTGCGCGAAGCGTGCGCCCGGTTCAGCGAGTTCGGTCGCGGTCTCGCCGCTCGGCCCGGCGATCGCGGACAACAGCAGCGCAGTGTCGGCCACGTCGCGCGCCATCGGCCCGTCGACACCGAGTGTCGTCCAGCCATTCAGGTCCGGCGCGCGCGGCACGCGCCCCGGCGACGGCCGCAATCCGACGACGTTGTTCCATGCGGCCGGATTGCGCAGCGAGCCGCCCATGTCGCTGCCGCACGCAAGCGGGTTCATCCCGCACGCGAGCGCGGCGGCCGCACCGCCGCTGCTGCCGCCCGCGGAACGTGTCGGGTCCCACGGGTTGCGCGTCGCGCCGAACACGTCGTTGAACGTATGCGACCCGGCGCCGAACTCGGGCGTGTTCGACTTGCCGATCATCAGCGCACCGGCGCTCGCGCAACGGCGCACGACGAGCGCGTCGTGCTGCGGCACGTGATCGGCGAACGAACGCGAGCCGTACGTGGTGCGCACGCCGCGTGTCGCGGTCAGATCCTTCTGCGACACCGGCAGCCCGTGCAACGGCCCCTGCCATTCACCGCGCATCCAGCGTGCATCGATGTCGCGCGCACGGGCGCGCAGCAGGTCGGGATCGACGACGGTCACGAGCGCGTTCACGCGCGGGTTGACCGTCGCGATCCGCGCGAGATGCGCGTCGAGCAGGTCGCATGCGCCGATCTCCCGCTTCTTCAGCAGGTCAAGCATCGTGCAGGCGGACAAGTCGCACAGGTCGCCGGCCATCACGTCGACGGACTGGGACGAAAACGAACGCGAAAGCGAAGCGGTGGCAGTCATACGGTTCCGGAAGCAAGCAGAAAGAGAGGACGCGGTATCGGGCGCAGTCGGTCACGCATCGCGATCGCTGCGATCCGACGCGAACGCAAGCGCGACGAGCGACAGCACGCCGCAGACGATCACGTACCACGCGGGCGCGGCCGGATTGCCGGTCGCGCCGATCATCCACGTGACGATGAACTGCGCGAAGCCGCCGAAGATCGACACGCCGCCCGCATACGCGATCGACAACGCAGTCGCACGCGTGCTCTTCGGAAACAGCTCGGCGAGGATCACACCGTTCGCGCCGGCGTTGATCGAGTGCAGCGCGGCGAGCAGCATCACGACCGCATACATCGTCGCGATCGATGGCACCGCGCGCATCAGCCAGAAGCCCGGCAGGATCAGCACGGTCAGCGCAATGCGCGACCACAGCGCGACACGCTTGCTGCCGGTGCGGTCCGACAGACGCCCGCCGATCGGCGCGGCGACGAACATCACGGCGCCGGACAGGATCCCGCACCACAGCGCGGTATCCATCGGCAGGTGCAGCACCTTGATCGCATACGTCGACATGTAATACAGCACGATGAAGTGCGCGGCCGTGCCGCCGATCACGAGGCCGAGCGCGGTCAGCACGGCCGCGCCGTCGCGCCGCAGCACGGTGCCGAGTACGGCCGACGAACGCCGCGCGGCCGCGGCCGGCGCGTGCTGTTCGATCCCGTTGAAGCGCGCGCGCAGGTAAAGGCCGACCGGCGCGATCAGCACACCGAGCAGGAACGGTACGCGCCAGCCCCACGATTCGAGCGAGGCCGCGTCGAGGAAATGCGACAGCAGGAAGCCCACGAACGAACCGGCGAGTGCCGCGGCGCCCTGGCTCGCGAATTGCCAGCTCGTGTAGTAGCCGCGCTCGCCGGCCGGCGCGCGCTCGGCGAGCAGCGACGTCGATACGCCCACCTCGCCGCCGGCCGAAAAGCCCTGCAGCAGCCGCGCGACGACCACCAGCACGGGGGCCATCATGCCGATCTGCGCATAGGTCGGCATCACGCCGATCATTCCGGTGCCGATCGCCATCGTGACGAGCGTGAGGTTCATCGCGGGCACGCGACCGAAGCGGTCGGCAACGAGCCCGATCACGACGCCGCCAACCGGCCGCGCGATGAAGCCGACACCGAAGGTCGCGACCGACATCAGCAATTGCTGCTGCGCGGATACCGCCGGAAAGAACAGTTTGCCGAGCAGCACCGCGAAGAAGCTGAACACGGTGAGATCGAAGAATTCAAGACCGTTGCCGATCGTGATCGCGACAATCAACTGACGATTGGACGGGGATGCGGCAACGTTGCCGACATGCCCGCAGACCATGCTGTCCGCTCGGGGCGCCTTCATGAAGGTTTGTCTCCGTACTGGTTGTGCGTATCGTGTGCGCGGCCCGTTCGACGGCCTGCGCATGCAGTCTAGGCATTCAAAAACTGCAGCCCGGAGCGACATTTTTCGATCGTGATAACGCATGGTTATCGCGCGCTTTGAATGCGGCGGCGCGGTGTAGGATGGGAATGTCGCCACTGCCGCCGCGCCCCGCCACGCCGTGAAACACCACCAGCTCCGGGCGCTCGCCGCCATCGCCGAACACGGCAGCCTGCGCGCGGCCGCACGCGCGATCCACCTGTCGCAGCCCGCACTGACGAAGGCGATCCGCGAACTCGAACTCGATCTCGGCGTGCCGCTCGTCACCCGCAATGCACGCGGAGCGCAACTCACGCGTTTCGGGCAGGCCGTCCATGCGCGGGCGCGGCTGATCCTCGCGGAGATGCAGCACGCGCGCGACGACGTGATCCAGTTGTCGGGAGGCAAGGAAGGCGCGCTCGCCTGCGCGCTGACGCCGCTGATGTCGCTCGGTTTCCTGCCGGCCGCGCTCGACGCATTCCGGCAGCGGATGCCGACGATCCGCCTCGACGTACGCGAAGGCTTTCTCGACACCGCGCTGCCGCGCCTGCGCGACGGCTCCCTCGACTTCGTGATCGCGATCGTCGACGCGACGCGGCTATCGCCGGAATTCGCGTTCCGGCCGCTGCTTGAATCGGAATTGATCCTGATGACGCGCGCGAGCAATCCGCTGCGTCACTGCACCTCGCTCGCGCAGTTGCAGGACGCGCAATGGGTGCTCAACACGTCGCCGGAAAGCATCGGCCGGCTGCTGCAGGACGTGTTCGTCGCGCACGGCTATCCGGCGCCGCAGCCGATCGTCGAATGCACGTCGTTCAGCGCGGCGTTTTCGCTGTCGGTGCATACCGACACCGTGTCCTGCGTGCCGCAGAGCTTCCTGGAGGTCGACTGGATTCGCGAGCGGATGGTCGCGATCGACATCGAGGAGACGATTCCGGCCGTGTCGGTCGGTGTGCTCACGCGCCGCGATGCGCTGAACACGCTTGCATGCGATTACCTGATCCACTGTTTCGTCGAGGCCGTACGCCGGCACGATCGCGCGACGCTGCTGTGGCGATAGCGGCGCGGCACGCGAGATGCAGCGCCGCTCAGACGAACAGCGCGATACACAGCGCGGCGCCGCACAGATACGTGCCGAGCGCGCCGACGAAACGCACGGGATTCGGATTGGCCATCGTCGGCCACGCAAGCAGGCCGATCACGATCAGGCAGCGGCACGCAGTCGCCGCGACGATCAGCGCCAGGATCGCGCGCGATGGCGCGTGTGTGCCGAAATAGAGAAACAGCACCGCGAGAAACGGCGCGTATTCCGCCGTGTTGCCGTGCGCGCGCACGATCTTGTGCAACCCGTTCGCCGGATCGGGCGCGCACCCGGAGCTGGTGGTGCACCGGAAGCGCGCGACGGACACGACGAGCCCGAGCCCGAACAGCAACAGCCCGAGAATGGCCGTGCAAACGAGCGCGACGGGATGGATCGGCATGGGACTCCCGGCAAAAGCGGAAATGCGCCGCATAGCCAATGATCGTACCCGTGACCGACACGCGCGACCATCACGGAAACCCGCAGCATCGCCGTGCGCCGGACACAATTTTACGGTCGGGTTCCGATCCCAATTGCCGCTCCGCCGCACCGCACGGAACCGGTGCATTGCCCGCCTGCCCTGCCGCCCGGGCCTGCCCGCCGACACGACGTGCCACGCAGCCTCTCGGCACGAAACCGGCAGACGTTACGCCGCGACGGCATGCACCACCGCAATGCAACGCGGGTGACAGCGCGTCGCAGGCACGCGCGTTGCGCCGACGCATCTCGGTAGTGAACGCCCTTGGCAGCCCGCTGCGGAGGACTACACTAATCCTTAATGGGGTGCGGCCGGAGCCCGCGCCTTCAGGGAGACGCCGCCATGAATCGGCCGCTGAATCGTATCCTGCCGCGCGTGACCGGTCCCGCATCGGTCTGGACGTGGGTCAAGTGGTCTTTGCTGGCCGCGCTGCTGATCGCCGTGGCGATCGTCGCGCGACTCGTGCAAAGCGAGATCGAAACGTCCCGGCTGCAGGCGCACTACCTGTCCGAGCTCACCCGCGATGTCGGCTACACGGTCGAGACGGGCCCGAGCGATCACATCCGCTTCCCCGCGAACGGCCCATACGACCAGCGCCTCGGCTACTCGATGATTCCGGCGTTTCAGGAGCGGCTGCTCGCGCGCGGCTTCGTCGTCAGCAAGCAGGCGCGCGATTCGCAGCGGATGCTGTCGCTCGGCGATCGCGGGCTGTTCCTCCCGTTCGACGAGAAAGACCAGGCGGGCCTGATGCTGTTCGACTCGACCGGCGCGCCGCTGTTCGCGACCGTGTTCCCGCAGCGCGTCTACGCGGACTTCGACCGGGTACCGCGCGTGGTGGTCGATTCGCTGCTGTTCATCGAGGATCGCTACCTGCTCGACGCGAACGAACCGAACCGCAACCCGGCGATCGACTGGGGGCGCTTCAGCCGCGCAGTCGCCGACCAGGCGCTGCACGTCGTCAACCGCCATCAGGCGCGCCCGGGCGGCAGCACGCTCGCGACGCAGATCGAGAAGTTCCGCCACTCGCCCGAGGGCCGCACCGCGACACCGCCCGAGAAGCTGCGGCAGATCGCGTCGGCGTCGGTGCGCGCGTACCTGAACGGCCCGCAGACGATGCTCGCGCGCCGCACCCTCGTCGTGCGCTACCTGAACTCGGTGCCGCTCGCCGCGCGGCCGCACATCGGCGAAATCACCGGTATCGGCGACGGTCTGGCCGCGTGGTACGGCCGCGACTTCAACGACGTGAACCGGATCCTGTCCGCGCCGACGACCGGCGACAACGTCGACGAACAGGGCAAGACGTTCCGCGAAGTGCTGTCGCTGATCATCGCGCAGCGCGCACCGTCGTACTTCCTCAACCGCGGCTACCCGGCGCTGCAGAAGCTGACCGACAGCTACCTGCGGCTGCTGTCGAACGGCGGCGTGATCTCGCCCGCGCTGCGCGACGCCGCGCTGAACGCGCAGATCGAACGCAGCGCGCCGCCGGCCGCGGCGCACGTGCAGTCGTTCGTGTCGCGCAAGGCGGTGACGTCCGCGCGCGCGTCGCTGTTGTCGGCGCTCGGCATCAGCGACCTGTACCAGCTCGACCAGTTCGACCTGCAGGCGACCAGCACGCTCGACAACGGCGTGCAGCAGGCCGTCGCCGAACGGCTCGCCCAGGCGTCGACGCGCGACGGGGCGCAGAAGGCCGGCCTGTACGGTTTCGAGATGCTCGCGCCGAAGGACGACCCGTCGCACCTCACGTACAGCTTCACGCTGTACGAACACCGCAACGGCGCGAACCTGCTGCGCGTGCAGACCGACAGCGTGAACGAGCCGTTCGACGTGAATCGCGGCGGCCGCATCAACCTCGGCTCGACCGCGAAACTGCGTACGCTGATCACCTACCTGCAGATCGTGTCCGACCTGCATGCGCGCTACGCGAACCTGTCGAACGCGGAGCTGGCGCGCGTGAAGCCCGACCCGATCGACGGGCTGTCGCACTGGGCGCTCGACTACCTGTCGCATACGCGCGACCGCTCGCTGCAGGCGATGCTCGACGCGGCCGTCGAACGCAAGTATTCGGCGAGCCCCGACGTGTTCTACACGGGCGGCGGCGCGCAGGTGTTCTCGAACTTCGAGAAGTCGGACAACGGCCGCATCCTGACGCTGCACACGGCGTTCGAGCATTCGGTCAACCTCGTGTTCGTGCGGCTGATGCGCGACATCGTCCACTACGAGACGCTGCAGGCGGCCGGCCCGTCATCGTCATGGCTCGGCGACCCCGAGCAGCGCCGGCATTACCTGCAGCAGTTCGTCGACGGCGAAAGCCAGGTCTACGTGAAGCGCTACTACACGCGCTATGCGGGCAAGGCGCCCGACGACGCGCTCGCGCTGATGCTGAAGGACGTGCGCAAATCGCCGCCGAAAATCGCGACGGTGTTGCGCAGCGTCGCGCCGAACGAATCGCTCGCGTGGTTCGACGCGCAGATGCGCATGCAACTGAAGGGCACGCCGGCCGCAACGCTGTCCGACGACGATCTCGCCAGGCTCTATGCGAAATACGCGATCGACCGCTTCAACCTCAACGATCGCGGCTACATCGCGAGTGTGCATCCGCTCGCGCTGTGGACGCTCAACTACCTGCGCGCGCATCCGGCGGCGTCGCTCGCCGACGTCCAGCGCGACAGCCGCGACGCACGTTTCTACACGTACTCGTGGCTGTACAAGACGCGCTACCACGCGACCCAGGACCGCCGCATCCGCCGCATGGTCGAGCTGCGCGCGTACGCGGAAATCACGAAGTCGTGGCGCGCGCTCGGCTACCCGTTCGCGGAAGTCACGCCGTCGTACGCGGCCGCGATCGGCGCATCGGGCGACCAGCCCGACGCACTCGCGAAGCTGATCGGCCTGATTGCGAACGGCGGCCGGAAGGCGCCGACCGAGACGATCACGCGGCTCGACTTCGCGAAAGGAACGCCGTACGAAACGCACTTCGAGCGCGCGGTCGCCCGGCCGCAGCCGATGCTGTCGCCGGAGATCGTCAACGTGGCGCACACGCTGCTGCGCGACGTCGTGCTCAACGGCACCGCGCGCCGCCTCGCGGGCGGCTTCACGCTGCCCGACGGCAAGACGCTCGACGTGTACGGCAAGACGGGCACGGGCGACCAGCGCTTCAACGTCTATGCGCGCGGCGCGCGGCTGATCGAGTCGCGCAAGGTGAACCGCAGTGGCACCTTCGTGTTCGTGCTCGGCGACCGGTTCTTCGGGGTCCTGACCGCAACGGCGCACGAGCCGTATGCGGCGCGCTACGACTTCACGAGCGCGATGGCCGTGCAGTTGCTGAAGTCGATGGCGCCGGCGCTCGCGCCGCTGATCGAGCGCCCGGCCGGCACGCGCGCCGCAGGCCCCGCCCCGCAGGCGGAAACGCCCGCGCCGGGCGCCGCGATCGCGCAACCGTCCTGACGGCCGCGCGCCGGTTCAGCGCCGGCGCACCGCTCAGTGCGAGCGGCCGTCGTAGTGCGTGACCGGCAGCGCATCGATATCGACATCCTCGAGACAGCGCACGTTGATCGCGGCCATCGCGGTGCCGTTCGGGTGGACGCCCTCGCCGAACGTGTGAATCCCGCAGCGCTTGCAGAAGCGGTGCTGGATCACGTGCTTGTTGAACATGTAGGTGGCGAGATGTTCGTCGGGCGTGAGGAGCGTCATGTGGTCGCGCGGCACGAACCACATCAGCGCGCCCTTGCGCCGGCAGATCGAGCAGTTGCACGCCATCACGCCCTGCAGGTCGCCTTCCGCCTCGAACTTCACGTCGCCGCAGTGACAGCTTCCGCGATAAAGCATGGTCGTCTCCCGGTGCGGCCCGTGCGCATCGACGGCGCCCCGGCGGAACACCGTTGGCCGGGCCGATCCAAGCGGGTACAGTAGCGCCCACATGCGCCGCACGCAATGTCCGTGCGGCGCCCGTCCCGACCCTGTCCAACCCAAGGAAAACCGTCATGCTCGAACTGCGCCCCGGCTGCGAATGCTGCGACAAGGACCTGCCGCCCGATTCGGCCGATGCACGCATCTGTACGTTCGAATGCACGTTCTGCGCGACCTGTGCCGACGACGTGCTGAAGGGCCGCTGCCCGAACTGCGGCGGCGACCTGGTCGCGCGCCCGCGGCGGCCGGCGAGCCTGCTCGCGAAGTACCCGGCGTCCACCGAACGCATCCACAAGCCGGGCGGCTGCGCGAACGCCTGACGGCGCCGCACGGCCCCGCCCCTCCCGTCACGACATCTCGATCCGTGCGCGCGTCACCGCGAGCAGCGCGGCCATCGCGCGGCGCGCACCGTCCTCGTCGCGCACGCGGATCGCATCGCTGACGGCCGTATGCTCGGCGAGCGACGCGTTGTACACGTCCGCACGGCGCGCATTCAGATGCAGTTGCGCTTCGAGCGTCCGATCGATCAACGTGCCGAGCGGCACCAGCAGTTCGTTGCCGCCGGCCTCGAGCACGCTCAGGTGAAAGCGCAGGTCGGCGCGCACCCATTCGTCGACGTTGCGCGCGGCGGCCATCGCGCGCGCCGCGCCGTCGATCGCGTCGAACGTCTCCGGCGTATGCATGCGTGCGGCAAGCGCGGCCGCGTACGGCTCGACCATCTCGCGCATTTCCTGCAGCTTCAGCGCAAACGCGACCGGCGGCGCGACCCGCGCGTACCAGTCGAGCAGGTCGGCGTCGAGCAGGTTCCATACGCCGCGCGGCCGCACGCGCGTGCCGATCTTCGGCCGCGACTCGACGAGCCCCTTCGACGTGAGCGTACGCAGCGCCTCGCGCATCACCGTGCGGCTCACGCCGTACATCACCATCAGGTCGGGCTCCCTCGGCAACAGCGACTCGGGCGGGTAGTCGCCGCGCAGGATCGCCGTGGCGAGCCGGAAGGCCGTCTGTCCATGCAGGTCGCGTCGAATGATCGTTCTCCGTTATGCCGGTACCCGGGCGTGCCGGCTGCCCACTATCTGCACAATAGTGCTATTAATACTATTTTTTATCGGGCTGCGCTAGGATAACCGCGAAAACATGCGACCGCGCGCCGCGCCCGACTGTCCGCGCCGGTCAACCCTGGAGACTCGCACCGTGAAAATCACCCGCCTCGAAACCTTCGTCGTCCCGCCGCGCTGGCTGTTCCTCAAGATCGAAACCGACGAAGGGATCGTCGGCTGGGGCGAACCGGTCGTCGAGGGTCGCGCGCACACGGTCGAGGCGGCCGTGCACGAACTCGCCGACTATCTGGTCGGCCGCGATCCGCTGCTGATCGAGGATCACTGGCAGGTGATGTACCGCGCCGGCTTCTACCGCGGCGGCCCGATCACGATGAGCGCGATCGCGGGCGTCGACCAGGCGTTGTGGGACATCAAGGGCAAGCATCACGGCGTGCCCGTGCACGCGCTGCTCGGCGGCCAGGTGCGCGACCGCATCAAGGTGTATTCGTGGATCGGCGGCGACCGCCCGAGCGACGTCGCGAACAATGCGCGCGCGGTGGTCGAGCGCGGCTTCAAGGCCGTGAAGATGAACGGCTCCGAGGAGCTGCAGATCGTCGACACCTACGACAAGGTCGAGCAGGTGATCGCGAACGTCGCGGCGGTGCGCGACGCGGTCGGCCCGCACGTCGGGATCGGCGTCGACTTCCACGGCCGCGTGCACAAGCCGATGGCGAAGGTGCTCGCGAAGGAGCTCGACCCGTACAAGCTGATGTTCATCGAGGAGCCGGTGCTGTCGGAGAATGCCGAGGCGCTGCGCGACATCGTCAACCAGACCAATACGCCGATCGCGCTCGGCGAGCGGCTCTACTCGCGCTGGGATTTCAAGCACATCCTCGCGGGCGGCTACGTCGACATCATCCAGCCGGACGCGTCGCACGCGGGCGGCATCACCGAGTGCCGCAAGATCGCGACGCTCGCGGAGAGCTACGACGTCGCGCTCGCGCTGCACTGTCCGCTTGGGCCGATCGCGCTCGCCGCGTGCCTGCAGCTCGACGCGGTCAGCTACAACGCGTTCATCCAGGAGCAGAGCCTCGGCATCCACTACAACCAGGGCAACGACCTGCTCGACTACCTGCGCAACCCCGAGGTGTTCCGCTACGAGGACGGCTTCGTCGCAATCCCGCAGGGCCCGGGGCTCGGCATCGACGTGAACGAGGAGAAAGTGCGCGAGATGGCGAAGACGGGGCACCGCTGGCGCAACCCGGTGTGGCGTCACGAGGACGGCAGCGTCGCCGAGTGGTGAGCGCGATGCACGGCGTGCGGCTTCGGCCCGCGCAGTAGGTATCGATTCGAAAACGGCTGCCCGACAGGCAGCCGTTTTTGCATGCGCGGTGCGACACCGGGCATGTGCCGGGTGCGCGACGGCGGCCTTGCACCGCGCCGCGCGAGCGCTGCCGTCAGCCGAGTGCCGCGAACCCCGGCACGCTGAACGACAGCACGGCGGCTGCGACGAACACGCCGATCATCGTCAGCGCTTCGAGATGCAGGATGTTGCGGAACGTGTACGCATCCTCGGTCGATGCGGTGCGGCGCAGGCGCGGCAGCGCCGCGAAGCGGTTCAGGCCGCCGAGCACGAGCGCGAGCGCGACGAGCAGCAGCTTCAGCAGCAACACGCGCCCCCACGTGCTGCCGTCGAGCGGTGCGAGCGAACCGCCGAGCCCGCGGATCGCATTGAGCGCGCCGGTGCCGAGCACGAAGACGAGCGCGATGATCGACGTGCGCGAAAGATGCTGGCCGATGCGGATCAGCGCACCACGCGCGACCGACGAACCAAGCGCCGGCAGCACCGCGAGCCCGCCCGCGAGCACGAGGCCGCCCCACACGGCCGTCGCGAGCAGATGCAGCGTCTGCACGCCGACCGCCGCGGACAGCGCGCCCGTATCGGCCGCATGGCCGAGCGACGCCTTGCCGGCCGCGACCACGATCACCGCGAGCCAAAGCACCGCGTGTGCGACCGGGCCCTCCGGCTTCGCCAGCGCGACGATCGCGAGCACCACGGCGCCGGCGAACGCGACGCTCCATGCGAAGCCCGTATGCGTCTGCGTCAGCATCACCGGAATGGCGGCGAACGCGCCGCCGAGCCCCGCCCCGCTCATCGTCGCGGCCTCGTAGACGAGCCAGCCGAGATCCGCGAGCACCAGCGCCAGCGCCGCCGCGACCAGCGAATGTTGCGCGCGCAGCCACGCGGGATGCGACGGCGCGATGACCGGACGCGCACCGTCCTTGCCGAGCCATGCCTTGAGCAGCGCCGAGCCGACCGCCATCGCGAACGCCGCGTCCATCAGCGCCGCGAGCGCAACCTGACCGATCCACAAGCTGTCGAACTTCATCGCGCACACCCTCCCGAAAGCGGCAGGCCGACGAAGTGGCGGCAACGGGATGGACAGCGTGAGGAAGGCAACGGCACGGTAGAAAACGTCATCGATGAATCCGGAAACGGGAGAAATGACTGGACCTGCGGCGGAGGCGGCGCCGCGCGACCCGCGAGTGTACGGTCTTCGATGGTGAAAACGCACGCCGGTTCACACCGACGCGTCGCAATGCGCGTCAAATTGTCGCAAGTCGCAAACGGACAGGAACCGATGTCGTTCTGTCAAATAGCCGTCATTACCCATCGATGATAGAATGCCGCGTCGCAGCAGCCCGGCTGCCCTGCCGTCATGCGCCGAGCCGATCGTAGCCCGGACAACAGGTCCCCGTCGAATAAACATGGAGTCTCGTGTGTCTTCAAGACGCCTCTTCCGTCCGCTGCTCGCCGTTCTGATGTTCGGCGGCGCGGGCCTTATGAGCGCTGCCCAAGCGCAGACCAAGCCCACGGAGCAAGCGCACGCCCAGCAGGCGCCGCTCAAGGCACCCGATACCATGGCCGAGCGCGTGCGCGGCTGTACGGCTTGCCATGGCGTCCATGGCCAGGGCACGGACAACGACTACTTCCCGCGTCTTGCCGGCAAGCCGGCCGAGTACCTGTACAACCAGCTCGTCAACTTCCGTGACGGCCGGCGCAAGTACCCGCCGATGAACTACCTGCTGACGTACCTGAACGACGACTACCTGCGTGAAATGGCCGAGCACTTCTCGGCCGAACGCCCGCCGTACCCGGCGCCGGCGAAGCCGACGCTGCCGGCCGCGACGCTCGCGCGCGGCAAGCAGCTCGTCACGCAGGGCGACCCGTCCCGCAAGCTGCCGGCCTGCGTGGCCTGCCACGGCGCGACGCTGACCGGCATGCAGCCGGCGATCCCGGGTCTCGTCGGCCTGCACGCCGATTACCTGAGCGCGCAGATCGGTGCATGGCGTTCGGGCAACCGTCACGCGAAGGCGCCTGACTGCATGCATGACGTCGCTTCGAAGCTTTCCGACGAAGACGTGACGGCCGTGACCGCATGGCTTGCCGCGCAACCGGCGCCCGCCAACCCCGTGCCGGCTCCGGCGCGTTCGATGAAGACTCCGCTCGCCTGCGGCAGCGAACCGCAATAAGGCAAGGGAGACAGACACAATGAAACGCAAGTCCCTGTTTGCACTCTCGGCCGTCGCGATCATCGCGGCTGCCGCCCTCGTGCCGGTCCTGTGGCCGGGCAACGACACGCTGCACGGCGCCTCCGCCGTCGCGGCCACGCCGGCCGACCAGGCCGCGCTGATCAAGAAGGGCGAGTACCTCGCGCGCGTCGGCGACTGTATCGCGTGCCACACCGTGCGCGGCGGCAAGTCGTTCGCGGGCGGCCTGCCGATGGCGACGCCGTTCGGCACGATGTACACGCCGAACATCACGCCGGACGACAAGGACGGCATCGGCAAGTGGACGTCGGACGACTTCTACCGCGCGATGCACACCGGTCGTTCGAAGGACGGCAGCCTGCTCTATCCGGGCTTCCCGTTCGCGAGCTACACGAAGGTCACGCGTGCGGATTCGGACGCGATCTACGCGTACCTGCGCTCGGTCGCGCCGGTGTCGGTGCCGAGCCGTCCGCATGAACTGAAGTTCCCGTTCAACAACCGCAACCTGCTGATCGGCTGGCGCACGCTGTTCTTCAAGGAAGGCGAATACAAGCCGGATCCGACCAAGTCGGTCGAATGGAACCGCGGCGCGTACCTCGTCGAAGGCCTCGGCCACTGCTCGATGTGCCACACGTCGATCAACATGATGGGCGGCCCGGTGACCTCGTCGGCGTTCGCAGGCGGCCTGATCCCGCTGCAGAACTGGTATGCGCCGTCGCTGACGAACGACAAGGAACTCGGCCTCGGCGACTGGCACGTGCAGGAGCTGTCCGACCTGCTGCAGGCCGGCGTGTCGCAGAAGGGTGCGGTATTCGGCCCGATGGCGGACGTGGTCCACAACAGCCTGCAGTACATGACCGACGAAGATACGCGCGCGATGTCGACGTACCTGAAGTCGATCCCGCAGAAGGCTGAAGCGCCGAAGAACATGCAGTACGAGCCGTCGAAGCAGTTCGGCAACGCGCTGTTCGAGCAGGGCAAGAAGATCTACGCGGACAACTGCGCGACCTGCCACGCCGAAAACGGCGCAGGCAAGCCGCCGGCGTATCCGCCGCTCGCGGGCAACCACTCGATCATGATGGAATCGGCAGTCAACCCGATCCGCATGGTGCTGAACGGTGGCTATCCGCCGAGCACGTTCAAGAATCCGCGTCCGTACGGGATGCCGCCGTTCGCACAGTCGCTGTCGAACCAGGAGGTTGCGGCGGTCGTCACGTATATCCGGGTGTCGTGGGGTAACAACGGTACGCCGATCTCACCGCAACAGGTGAGCGACCTGCGTTCCGCGCCGCTCGACTAAGAAGCGGCTGACACACACGGGGCGCGGCTGCGGGAAACCGCGGCCGCGCCCTTTTGCATTTTGCATTTTGCGATGTCACCTCCCGCGCGGGCCGCGCGAGACGTCGCTGATCATAAAACTGAAGAGTGGTATCTATGTCTTTCGAATCTCTCGGCTTGGCCGAACCGCTGGTCAAGGCGGTCAACGAACTCGGCTACACGTCGCCGACCCCGATCCAGCAACAGGCGATCCCGGCCGTCCTCGGTGGCGGCGACCTGCTCGCCGGCGCGCAGACGGGCACCGGCAAGACCGCCGGCTTCACGCTGCCGATCCTGCAACGCCTGCATACGTTCTACGCGGAACATCGCGGCGCGAAGCGCGCCGTGCGCGCGCTGATCCTCACGCCGACTCGCGAACTCGCCGCCCAGGTCGAGGAAAGCGTCCGTGCGTACAGCAAGTACGTGAAGCTGCGCTCGACCGTGATGTTCGGCGGCGTCAGCATCAATCCGCAGATCGATGCGCTCAAGCGCGGTGTCGACATCGTCGTCGCGACGCCGGGCCGCCTGCTCGATCACATGCAGCAGAAGACGATCGACCTGTCGGACCTCGACATCCTCGTGCTCGACGAAGCCGACCGGATGCTCGACATGGGTTTCATCCACGACATCAAGCGCGTGCTCGCGAAGCTGCCGCCGCAGCGCCAGAACCTGCTGTTCTCGGCCACGTTCTCCGACGAGATCAAGGCGCTCGCCGACAGCCTGCTCGACTCGCCCGCGCTGATCGAGGTCGCACGCCGCAACACGACCGCCGAAAGCGTCGCGCAGAAGATCCACCCGGTCGACCGCGACCGCAAGCGCGAACTGCTCACGCACCTGATCCGCGAACACAACTGGTTCCAGGTGCTCGTGTTCACGCGCACGAAGCACGGCGCGAACCGGCTCGCCGAGCAACTGACGAAGGACGGCATCAGCGCGATGGCGATCCACGGCAACAAGAGCCAGTCGGCCCGCACGCGCGCGCTGGCGGAGTTCAAGAACAGCACGCTGCAGGTGCTCGTCGCGACCGATATCGCCGCGCGCGGGATCGACATCGACCAGCTGCCGCACGTCGTCAACTTCGACCTGCCGAACGTGCCGGAAGACTACGTGCACCGGATCGGCCGCACGGGCCGCGCGGGTGCGACCGGCGAAGCCGTGTCGCTCGTGTGCGTCGACGAGAAGCAGCTGCTGCGCGACATCGAGCGGCTGATCAAGCGCGAGATTCCGCAGGAAGTGATCGCGGGCTTCGAACCTGATCCGAACGCGAAGCCGGAGCCGATCCAGCAGCGTCGCGGGCAGCAGCAGCCGCGCGGCGGTGGCGGTGGCGGTGGCGGTGGTGGCGGCAATCGCCAGCCGCGCGCAGGCGGCTCAGGCCAGCCGGCCGCGAAACGCGACGGCAATGCGCAACCGAAGGCCTCCCAGCAGAAGGCTGCGAAGCCGCGCACGCAAGGCCAAGGCGGCGCCGGCGGCAACGGCGGGCGTCCGGCCGGTGGCGGCAACAGCGCACGCCCGGCAAACGGCAATGCCGCGCACGCGAACCGCAACCGCTCGTCGCGCAGCGGCCAGCGCGGTCACTGAAGCCGTGCGGCTGCGCGCCGCAGGTGCTCGACCTGGCGTTGCCAGCGCGCGAGCACCTCGGTGCGCTCCCCTTCCAGCGTGAACGTGACGCCTGTCGCGAGACGCGCATAGCCGACCCGCTGCGCATCGCCGTGCGCGATCGTCGCAGCGAATCCGGCCAGTCCGCCGAAGTCTCCCTCGAGCGGCTCCATCCTCAATTGCGCCTGAAAGAACGCGCCGTCCGCGACGAGCGTCAACGCGGCCGACCGCCGTTGCGCGATCGCGCGCGCCGCACGCGATTGCGGCCAGAGCGCCAGCAGCAGCGTGCGCGCATCGTGTGCATAGATTTCGCCGACGCCGAGCAGCGTCGTGCGCAATTGACCATCGTCGGTCGCGACGATCAGCGAGGCGGCGATGTCGGCATGATGCTCGAGCGCGGTACCGTCGAACAACGAGACGACGGCCGGCGGCCACGCGTCGAACGTCCATTGTTCGAGCGCGTGGCGATGGGTGTCGGTCATGATGGCGTGGCCCCGGTAGATGAGCGGATGAAGAGCCGCAGCATACGCGCGTCGGGCCGCGCTGCGGCGATCAGCGCAGGAACACGTGCCGCGTGATCTTCGTGAGCGGATAGTGGACGCCCGGCTGGATCTTCGCGGGCAGGTCGAGCGGCTTGAGCAGCATCTTCACGCACATGTCGGCCGACAGGTTGCGCCGCACGAGCGTGCTGATGCGCGCGGCGCGTTCGCGGTTGTACTGGCTGTCGCCGACTCGATCCGGATAACGCACCGCGAACACATGGCGCAGCGCGATCTCCGAATCCTCGTTCTTGATTTCCATCACGCGGCGCGCCAGTGCGCCCAGTACCGCAAGGCGGCCATTGCCTTCGACCTGGTTGTACTTCTTGAAGAACTTGAAGAAGTGCTTGTAGTGGCGCACTTCGTCGGTGCGGATGTTGTCCGTGATTTCCTTCAGCACGGGCTCGTCCGAGCACTCGTTGATCGCGCGATAGAGCGTGGCCGTGCCCGTCTCGACGACGCAGCGCGCGACCATCTCGAGCGCGCGGGTCTTCTCGAACGCCTCGACCTTGCAGGTCTGCGAATACTCGGCGAAGAAGTTCGCGAACGCGGTATCCCAGTCGAACTCCGGCCACACGTGCGCGATGTACGCCTTCAGCGCGCGCCCGTGCTGCAATTCTTCGTGCTCCCATGCATTGTTGAGCCATGCGGAGACTTCCGGATCGTCGTTGAAGAACTGGCTCAGATTGCTCGTGTAGAGATCCGAGCCGCTTTCGATGAACGACGACGCGCACAGCAGCAGCAGCAGATCCTCGTTCGCGGCGGCACGTTGACGATCGATCCGGTTCAGGTCGATGTCCTCGATTCGCCACGGCATCACATGCGTCGTTTTGGTGTCCATGGTGGTGCGCTCCCAGTCGTCGCGCGGGGGCCGGCCCATGCCTTCGGCACAGGCGCCGACCTTCCCGCAGGCGGCGTTTTACTTGCGTTTATAGTGGATTGGTCCGGCCGAACCATGCTGGCATCTTAGCCGGACTTTGATGTTCGTGCTCCAAAGCACTGACCATGCCCGACAAGCGCAGTTCCACGGCGTCTGTTGCCGTTCGTTAGACGAGTCCTTCAAACCGCTTGCGCCCGCCCGGCGATACGGGCGACCGCAAACGAAACGGGCGGCCGCTCGGCCGCCCGCAAAACGCACGACATGCCGGCGAAAGCCGGCGGCAATCCGTCAGAAACCGGCCGCCAGGCCGTCGCGGCGGCTGTCGCTCGCGGCCACGTAGCCGCGCTCGCGATCGTCACGGTCGAGACGCCAGATGAACTGCCCCGAACCAAAATCCATGTAAGGATCGTCGATCGACTTGATCGTATGGCCGCGTGCGGCCAGCGCGTCGACAGTCGCCCGATTCATCGTTGCCTCGACGTCGAGCGTGAAGTCGCGGTTGACCTTCCAGCGCGGCGCATCGCAGGCCGCCTGCGGTTGCTGCCCATAGCCGAGCATCCGCACGACGGTCTGCAGGTGCCCTTGCGGCTGCATGTCGCCGCCCATCACGCCGAAGCTCATCACGGCCTCGGTTCGACCATCGACCTCCTCGGTGACGAACGCCGGGATGATCGTGTGGAACGGCCGCTTGCCGCCCGCGACGACATTCGGCGAAGCCGGGTCCATCGAGAAGCCGTGCCCGCGATTCTGCAGCGCGATGCCAGTGCCGGGCACGACGAGCCCCGAGCCGAAGCCCATGTAGTTCGACTGGATGAAGCTCACCATCATCCCGCGTTCGTCGGCCGCCGACAGGTAGATCGTGCCGCCCGAATGCGGCCGGCCGGCGGCGAAGTGCGTCGCGCGCGCGGGATCGATCAGCTTCGCGCGTTCGGCGAGATACGCGTCGTCGAGCATCTGTTCGGGTGTGAGCTCCATCGCGCGCGGATCGGCGACGTAGCGATAGACATCGGCGAACGCGAGCTTCATCGCCTCGATCTGCAGATGCTGCGAGTCGGCCGAATCGACTGGCCATTCGGTCACGCCCGCATGCTGGGCGATCCCGAGCGCGATCAGCGCCGCGATGCCCTGCCCGTTCGGCGGAATCTCGTGGATCGTGTGACGGCCGAAGCGCTTGCCGATCGGCTCGACCCATTCGGGCCGGTAAGCCTGCAGGTCGGCTGCGGTCAGCGCGCCGCCGCCTTCGCGGGAGAACGCGGCGATGCGCTCGGCGAGCGCCCCCTCGTAGAACGCGCGCGCACCTTCCTTCTGCAGCGTGCGCAACGTCTGCGCATGGCCCGGCAGGCACACGCGCTCGCCCACTTGCGGTGCGCGGCCGTGCGGCATGAAGGTGCCGGCGAAACCCGGCAGCCCCTTGAGTTCCGGCACCGCGGCCGCCCACTTGTGCGCGACGATCGGCGGCACCGCATAGCCGCGCTCCGCGATCTCGATCGCCGGTTCGAGCAGTTCCGCGAACGGCAGCGAACCGAACTTCGCATGCAGCGCTTCCCAGCCCGCGATCACGCCCGGCACGGTGACGGTATCCCAGCCGCGCGTCGGCTTGTTCGCGATGCCGTTGCCCGCCTCGCCGTGGCGCTTGCGGAAATAGTCGACGTTCCATGCGGCCGGCGCGACGCCCGACGCATTCAGCCCGGACAGCCGCTCGCCGTCCCACACGAGCGCGAACGCGTCGCCGCCGAGCCCGCACGACACGGGCTCGACGACCGTGATCGCGGCCGCGGCGGCGAGCGCCGCGTCGACCGCGTTGCCGCCCTTCCACAGCATCCGCAGCCCGGCCTGCGCGGCAAGCGGGTGCGACGTCGACACGACGTTGCGCGCGAACACCGGGATGCGGGTCGTCGGATACGGGTTGTGCCAGTTGAAGCCAGTCATCGGTTCCACCTCGTCGAAAGCTGAATGATCGCGCCGGACGCGCCCCCGCGGACGCGGGCAATCCGCCATTGCAGCGCGATCCGCGTAATCGCACAAATTCATTTGTCACATGAATCCATGCAATTTCTACATGAATATCGGGCAAGCATGCGGGCCGGGCCGGCCTAACGCCGTTGCCGCCCTTACAATACCCGCTCCGTCTCACGACACGACCACCGAGCCATGACCCGAGATCCCCGCCTCACCCTCAACGCGCGCCAGCAGGAATTGCTCGAATGGGTGCAGCGCGACGGCTTCGTGACCGTCGACGATCTCGCCGCTCACTTCGCGGTGACGCCGCAGACGATTCGCCGCGACGTGAACTGGCTGGCCGACCTGAACCTGCTGCGCCGCTACCACGGCGGCGCGAGCCTGCCGACCAGCTCGGAAAACGTGTCGTACACCGCGCGCCAGCGAATGTTCCACGACGAGAAGCGCCGCATCGCGGCGCTCGCGGCGTCGCACATTCCCGACCAGGCTTCGCTGTTCATCAACCTCGGCACGACCACCGAGGAAGTCGCACGCGCGCTGAACCGCCACCACGGGCTGCACGTGATCACGAACAACCTGAACGTCGCGTCGATGATGAGCGGCTACCCCGATTGCGAGGTGCTGATCACGGGCGGCATCGTGCGGCCGTGGGACAAGGGGATCGTCGGCGAACTCGCAATCGACTTCATCCGCCAGTTCAAGGTCGACTACGCGATCATCGGCACGTCGGCGATCGAGGCCGACGGCACGCTGCGCGACTTCGACACGCGTGAGGTGCGCGTGGCCGAGGCGATCATGCAGCATGCGCGCACCGTCTATCTCGTGACCGACCATTCGAAGGTCGGCCGTCCCGCGCTGGTGCGCCAGGGCCACCTGAGCCAGGTGCACGCACTCTTCACCGACAAGCCGCTGCCGCCCGAGATGGCCGACACCGTGGCGGCCGCCGGCACCCAGGTGTACGTCGCCGAGTGACGGCTCCGATGCTGCACCGCACCCGAAACTTCAAGTGAAATCAAGAAGTTGGCGTCGCGAGCAAACCGCTTGCGCACGGCCCGGCTGTCAAAGGGAAAATTAACGGGGACTGATTTGTCGTTTGCCTGCGCGCTCGACTAGACTCCAGTTCCCCGGCCTATTTCGACCGTTCCGCCTGTGCCAGGGCGCGGACGAATGGCATGGCCGGCGAATACAGCTTTCCCCCCAAGCCATACCCCGATGGGTATCGCGCGTCGGCCCGTGCGCCGGCCGCGCGGGCTGACTGGTCGCCATGGAGAGAACGATGCTGAGTCCGCATGAATTCGCCACGCTATTGCTTGTGAAGGATGCTCCCGATCAAACCAACATGGATCGGGACGAAATCGACGCACTGCTCGAACAGCAGCTCGTCCGTCTGGAAGGACTCGGTTCGGGGCGCAAATACTGCGTGACCGAAACCGGCGATGCCGCGCTGCGATCCATCAAGTACCGCTATTCGTAAAACCACACCATTCCTGACCTGACCGCGCCGCCCGGATGCCGGGCCGCGCGGCCATAGCCGCTTCCATCTCGCCACCCCGCCGCATCTGCTTCAGCCGCCGCGCAGCGTCGGATCGACCGCCGCCCGCCAGCTGATGGCCTGCGCGCGCGCACCGTTGAAATACGCGATCCAGCCGGCACGCGCCGCCGCATCGGGCGCCGCATAGTGCGCCGAAAGTTCGTTTACGAACGCACAATAGTTCGCTTCCGTCAGCCCACGGTACCGTTTCGCCACGTACGCGTCATACAGCGTCGAATAGACCGGCTGCGCGTCCGCGCCCCAGTCCCGTGCCGTGCCGCCGCACGACGTCTGCAGGTCGGCGAACGACGGCGTGCGCCAGTTGCCGACGAGCGGCGGCATCCCCGCAGTGCACCCCGCCAGAAGGACGGCGCACACGCCGGCCCACATCCCAATACGCATGATTCACCTCGTGAAACGGTCGATTCCGCCAGTATCGTCCGGGATCTCGATGCGCGCTACTGGCCCCGCTTTATCGAACTTTACTTTTTCGATTTCGTTCGTTAAATTTCGAATTCGAACATTTTCTGTTCACCCATTTCCCTCAGACGATAAGGACAGCAGGTGACCCAACCGAATCGCTACGATCTGCTCGTTGTCGGCGGCGGCATCAACGGCGCGGGCATCGCGCGCGATGCGGCCGGCCGCGGCCTGTCGGTCATGCTCTGCGAGCAGGACGATCTCGCGTCGCACACGTCGTCGTCCAGCACGAAGCTGATTCACGGCGGCCTGCGCTACCTCGAGTACAACGAGTTCGGGCTCGTGCGCAAGGCGCTGCAGGAACGCGAGACGCTGCTGCGCGCGGCGCCGCACATCATGTGGCCGCTGCGCTTCGTGATGCCGCACATGCCGAACCTGCGTCCGGCCTGGCTGATCCGCATCGGCCTGTTCCTCTACGATCACCTCGCGAAACGCGAGCTGCTGCCCGGCTCGCGCGGCATCGACATGCGCCGCCATGCGGCCGGCGCGCCGCTGATCGATTCGATCAAGCGCGGCTTCGTCTATTCGGACGGCTGGGTCGACGACGCGCGCCTCGTCGTGCTGAACGCGATGGATGCGAAGGAGCGCGGCGCCGACATCCTGACGCGCACGAAGCTGGTGTCCGCCGAACGCCGCGGCGACGAATGGGAAGCGCGGCTGCAGCACGCCGACGGCTCGATCCGCGTCGTGCATGCGCGCGCGATCGCGAACGCGGCGGGCCCGTGGGTCGGCGAAGTGCTGAAAGGCGCGCTCGGCCGCGGCGCGCACCACAGCGTGCGGCTCGTGAAGGGTAGCCACATCATCACGCGCCGCCTGTTCGATCACGACCACGCGTACATCTTCCAGAACCCGGACAAGCGGATCATCTTCGCGATTCCGTACGAACACGATTTCACGCTGATCGGCACGACCGACGTCGAATACACGAACGATCCCGCGAAGGTCGCGATCGATCGCGACGAGACGCAGTACCTGTGCGATTCGATCAACCGCTACTTCAAGCGCAAGATCTCGCCGGCCGACGTGCACTGGACCTACTCGGGCGTGCGCCCGCTGCTGGAAGACGAGAACGCCGCGAACGCGTCGGCCGTCACGCGCGACTACCGCCTCGAGCTGGACGACGGCGCGGGCGCCCCGCTGCTGTCGGTGTTCGGCGGCAAGATCACGACGTTCCGCAAGCTCGCGGAAGAAGCCGGCGACATGCTGTGCAACGCGCTCGGCCGCGACGCGAAGACCTGGACGGCCGGTGTCGCACTGCCGGGCGGCGACATCGCGAACGCAAAGTTCGACGCATTCGCCGATACGTTCGCCAAACGCCATGCGTGGCTGCCCGCCGCGCTCGCCCGCCGCTATGCGCGTGCATACGGCACGCGCGCGGAGCGCCTGATCGACGGCGCGAAGTCGCTCGCCGATCTCGGCACCGAAATCGCACCGGGCATCTACGACGCCGAACTGCGCTACCTGCGCGACGCCGAATGGGCAACCTGCGCGCAGGACGTGCTGTGGCGCCGCTCGAAGCTCGGCCTGCACGTCGCGCCCGGCACGCTCGACGCGGTGACCGCCGCGGTCGACGCGTGGTTCGCCGCCGCGCACGCGCCGCACGCCTGACCGGAATGCAGTTGCAGTTGCCGTACCGACGTTGACTCACCGACGCGCCGCCCCACATGCGGCGCGCATCACAACTAAGCCAAATCCACGGATGGAGATGAGAGACATGCAGGATCAGTACATCCTCGCGCTTGACCAGGGCACCACGAGTTCCCGCGCGATGCTGTTCGATCGCCAGGGCAATATCGTATCGATCGCCCAGAAGGAATTCGAGCAGATCTACCCGCAACCCGGCTGGGTCGAGCACGACCCGCAGGAAATCTGGTCGACGCAAGCCGGCGTCGCCGCCGAAGCCGTCACGCGCACGGGCCTGAACGGCACGTCGATCGCCGCGATCGGCATCACCAACCAGCGTGAAACCACGATCGTCTGGGATCGCGAAACGGGCCAGCCCGTCTACAACGCGATCGTCTGGCAGGATCGCCGCACGGCCGACTTCTGCGATTCGCTGAAGGCACAGGGCTTCGAGGCGAAGGTGCGCGCGAAGACCGGCCTGCCGATCGATTCGTACTTCTCGGGAACCAAGATCCGCTGGATTCTCGACAACGTGCCGGGCGCACGCGAGAAAGCCAAGCAGGGCAAGCTCGCGTTCGGCACCGTCGACAGCTGGCTCGTGTGGAACTTCACGAAGCACGAACTGCACGTGACCGACGTGACGAACGCATCGCGCACGATGCTGTTCAACATCCACACGCGCGAGTGGGACAACGAACTGCTCGACATGCTCGACATCCCGCGCAGCATGCTGCCGGAAGTGAAGGCATCGTCGGAAATCTATGGCCACACGAAAACCACCGTGTTCGCGTCGAAGATCCCGCTCGCGGGTATCGCAGGCGACCAGCAGGCGGCGCTGTTCGGCCAGATGTGCACGCAGTCCGGCATGGTGAAGAACACCTACGGCACCGGCTGCTTCCTGATGATGAACACCGGCGACAAGCCGATCGAATCGAAGAACAACCTCGTCACGACGATCGCCTGGCAGATCGGCGACAACGTGCAGTACGCGCTGGAAGGCAGCATCTTCATCGCGGGCGCGGTGGTGCAGTGGCTGCGCGACGGCGTGGGCATCATCAAGTCGGCCGCTGAAATCGAAGCGCTCGCCGCGAGCGTGCCGCACACCGACGGCGTCTACCTGGTCCCTGCGTTCGCCGGCCTCGGCGCGCCGCACTGGAACGCACGGGCGCGCGGCTCGGTATTCGGCGTCACGCGCGGCACGACCTCCGCGCACCTCGCACGCGCGGCGCTCGATTCGATCGCATACCAGTCGCTCGACGTGCTGGCCGCGATGGAAGCCGACTCGGGCATCAGCATCGGCGAGCTGCGTGTGGACGGCGGCGCGAGCGCGAACAACCTGCTGATGCAGTTCCAGGCGGACCTGCTCGGCGTCGACGCGGTGCGTCCGCAGATCACCGAGACGACCGCCCTCGGCGCGGCCTACCTCGCGGGCCTCGCGATCGGCTACTGGAAGAACCTCGACGAAGTGCGCAGCCAGTGGCAGCTCGATCGCCGCTTCTCGCCGTCGATGCCGAAGGAGCAGGTCGAACGCTGCATGTCGGGCTGGCAGCGCGCGGTGCGTGCCGCCAAGGCATGGGCCGACGACGCGCAGTAACCGTCAGGCATCCAGACGAAATACAACAACACCGGCGGACCGCGCAATGCGCGAGTCCGCCGTGACTCAAGAGAGACAACAATGTCACCTTATATTGCAGAATTCATCGGCACGGCGATCCTCGTGCTGCTCGGCAACGGCGCGGTCGCAAACGTGCTGCTTGCAAAGACCAAGGGCAAAGGCGCGGACCTGATCGTGATCGTGATGGGCTGGGCGATGGCCGTATTCGTCGCCGTCTACGTGACCGCGTCGTTCAGCGGCGCGCACCTGAACCCGATCGTCACCATCAGTCTCGCGCTCGCGGGCAAGTTCGCGTGGTCGAAAGTCGGCGGCTACGTCCTCGCGCAGATGCTCGGCGGGATGGCGGGCGCGCTGCTCGTGTGGCTCGCCTATCGCCAGCACTTCGCGAAGGAAGCCGATGCGGACCTGAAGCTCGCGGTGTTCTGCACGGCGCCCGCGATCCGCAGCGTCACGCACAACGTGCTGACCGAAGCGATCTGCACGTTCGTGCTGATCCTCGGCGTGCTGTACCTCGCATCGCCGCAAGTCGGCCTCGGCGCGCTCGACGCACTGCCCGTCGGCCTGCTCGTGCTCGGCATCGGCATCTCGCTCGGCGGCCCGACCGGCTATGCGATGAGCCCCGCGCGCGACCTGTCGCCGCGCATCATGCACGCGCTGCTGCCGATCCCCGGCAAGCGCGACAGCGACTGGCGCTATGCATGGGTGCCCGTCGTCGGCCCGCTGCTCGGCGGCGCCGCGGCGGCCGGACTGTACCTGCACCTGCACGCGATGGCCTGAACGCGGGCCTGTGAAGAAGCGCGCGGCCATCGACCAACGCGCGCTTCGGGAACCGGCTCGTTCGCCTGACCGCCGGCACGCCGGCATAGCGGCGCGGGTATCGCACCCGTGCCGCTTCTCCCCGCCTTCGTACTCGTTCCCTTGCCGTGGCTCGCGCCGGTTGCGCATTGCGCATCGCTTCGCTACGTGCCGCCGCAATCGCCTCCGGCGCTGTACGCCCGAGCAGGCGCGACGCCGCATCGAGCACCGTCACGCGGCACCCGCGCAGTCGCGCCGACGCCGCGACTTCGAGTCGGGAAAATTTGCCGGAGCGTCGCGCGGCGTGTGCGTGAATGCACGTATGATGGCGAATTGATCCGTGTCGCCGACATCCCGCTTTTTCACCACCATGCTCGATCACCTCATCTGCGACTGCGACGGCGTGCTCGTCGACAGCGAAATCATCGCCGACCGCGTCCTGCTCGACACGCTGTCGGCCACGTTCCCGAATCTCGATTTCGAAGCCGCCGCCAAGTCGGCGTTCGGCCAGCAGACGTCGCGCTTCCTGGCGGGAATCGAATCCCGCTTCGGGATCGAGATGCCGGCCAACTTCATCGAGACCATCGAGCACAACATCGAGAGCGCGCTGGCGCAATCGCTCGCGCCGATCTCCGGCGTGCGCGACGCGCTGCTGAAGGTGAGCCTGCCGGCGGCCGTCGTGTCGAACAGCCGGCTCGCGCGCGTGCGCAGCTCGCTGAAGCGCGCGGCGCTCACCGAGATCTTCGGCGATCGCGTGTTCAGCTCCGAGCAGGTGGCGCGGCCGAAGCCCTACCCCGACGTCTACCTGCATGCGGCGCACACGCTCGGCGTCGCGCCGGAGCGCTGCGTCGTCGTCGAGGACAGCGTGTCGGGGCTGAATGCCGCGCGCGCGGCGGGCATGAAGACGATCGCATTCGTCGGCGCGAGCCACATCCCCGACAACTACGCGGACGCACTGCGCGCGATGGGCATCACGCGGATCATGCGCGAGATGGACGAGCTGCCGGCGTTCGTCGAAGCCGGCGTTCGCGGCGAATTCGGGGACGTACAGTCCTGATGGTCCTGCCAGCCCGATCAGGCTGATCGGGCCGATCCGGCGTGCACCGGTTCACCACGCACGCCGGGCCGCGGGCGCACGAACGCGCCCGCCTTCCCCTTCCCCGCACTCAGGCCGGTTCGCAGCAGCGCTCGCGCGCGGCGGCCAGCGCTTCGCGGAACTCGACGAGTTCGGCGATCGTCAGCATCGGCAGGCCGTGCTGTTGCGCGAAACGCTCGACATCGTCGCCGCGCGTCATCGTGCCGTCCGGATTCATCAGCTCGCACAGCACGCCGGCCGGCTTCAGGCCGGCGAGGATCGACAGGTCGACCGTGCCTTCGGTATGACCGCGGCGCGCCAGCACGCCGCCCGGTTGCGCACGCAGCGGAAACACGTGGCCGGGGCGCACGATGTCGTGCGGCTTCGCCCCTTCCGCGATCGCCGCGCGGATCGTCGTCACGCGATCGGCCGCCGATACGCCCGTATGCACGCCTTCGCGCGCCTCGATCGACACGGTGAACGCGGTGCCGTTGCGGCTCTCGTTGGTCTGCACCATCGGCGGCAGCTCGAGCGCACGCACGGTGTCGTCGGTCAGGCACAGACACACGATGCCGCTGCATTCGCGGATCAGCAGCGCCATCGTCTCGGGCGTGATGCGCTCGGCGGCAACGATCAGGTCGGCTTCGTTCTCGCGGTCGTGGTCGTCCTGCAGCACCACGGCGCGGCCTGCGCGCATCGCTTCGAGCGCGGCGGCGATGCGCGGCGGCACCGGTTCGGAATCCAGCAACGGGAGATCGGCAAAGGCGTCGGCGGGTGCCGACGAAACGGACATCAAGGACATGTGAAACGCTCCTCGCAAATACGATTTGGGCGAAAAACGTTCCAGGGCATTGCAAACAGACAGAACGACAACCCGCTTCGCACACATGGCGAAGCGGCCCTGACGGACATGACTATCTGCACATCTTCTCTCATCCGGACTGTGACCGTCGGCTCTGGCATTCGACCAGATCTGCTGACCCCGCGCGGATGCGCGGGCGCTCGCGGGCTCGCCGGCTTACGCCAGCCTACCGCCGGTGGGGAATTTCACCCCGCCCTGAAGACGCACTGATTGCCGGATGGGCCAACCCCATCGACGGCGGGCCAAGCATACAACAGCTGCGCGCGCGGCGCAGCGAACACTGCCTAAAACCTTACTGACGACCCCGTCTAACGGCATCGTCCAGACGGCCGACGGACGACCCGCGGTCTCGCCGAACGACGAGCACGCGGCCCGCTTCCGTGCAGCCTTGCGTTGCGCGGTCAGCCGGCCGCGTGCGCCGTATGTGCCGCATCGGGCACGAGCCAGCGCGGCGGCACCTCGGGGCTCACCGTCACGCGGAATGCGCGCGCCTCGCTGTCGCCCGGGTTGCGCAGGCTGTATGGCTGGTCGGCATCGAACACGATCGCGTCGCCGGTCGCGAGCAACTGGCGGCGGTCATGCACGCTGACTTCGAGCGTGCCTTCGCTGACGACGAGATTGACCGTCGTGCCGGGCGCGCGGCGGGCGCCGGGCTCCGTATGCAGCGGCGCGATCCGCAGTTCGTGGAACTCGGCCGCGGCCGGCTCGCCTTCCGGGTACAGCGCACGCGCCGAGAAGCGGCCGTTCGAGCTGACGACCCGCGACGCGCGCTCGGCCGCCAGGTGCTCGAAGCCGTTCACGGCATGGCGGCGCAGGAAGGCGGCGACCGATACCTTCAGCGCCGCGGCGATCTTGCAGAGCACCTTGATCGACGGCACGCTGCGCGCCGACTCGATCTGCGCGAGCATCGCGCGCGACACGCCGGACAGCCGCGCGAGCGCATCGAGCGACAGTTGCCGCTCGGCGCGCAACCGCGCGAGGTTCACACCGACGACCTGTTCCAGAACGTCGAGCGACGCGGACGCCCGCGCATCGGCGGCATTGCCGGACTCGAAGGAAGACACGTCGCGCACGAGCGCAAGGGGTGAAGACATAGCATTGCCTCCGGGCCGCTGTGCAGCCCTGCATATGGGGTAAGCCGGGATCGGAATCGGGTTGCGCCAGCAACGGCGCGTATCGAGACGCTATCACCCGGTCTTGCACCGGCAAACGAAGTTATCTTCACACCGTTATCAGCATCGCGGAGGAATGCGTTCGTCGCGAACCTTTTCCCGCCGCTATCGCGTCGCGCAGGCGCCGCGTTGCACGGCTCATTGCGCCGCCGGCGCCGTGCCGCGCGCCGGCCCGCGCGCGTCGAGCCGCATCGCAAACCACGTGACGACGAGCGCCGCGAACGTCACCGCAACGGCCACCCAGGGCAGCGCATCGAGCGCCAGGCCATGTTCCAGCGCAAGGCCGCCGAGCCACGCGCCAAGCGCATTGCCGACGTTGAACGCGCCGATGTTCAGCGTCGATGCGAGATGCGGCGCGCTCGCGGCCTTCTCGACCACGTGCGCCTGGAGCGGCGGCACCGTCGCAAATGCGGCGATCCCCCATACGAACACGGTGACGGCCGCCGCGACCGGATGGTGGCTCGTCTTGGCGAACACGACCATCACGGCCATCAGCGCAACGAGGATCGCGATCAACGACGGCATCAGCGCGCGGTCCGCGAGCTTGCCGCCGAGCGTGTTGCCGATCGTCAGCCCCGCGCCGAACAGGACGAGGATCAGCGCGACCGCGCGCGGCGAATAGCCCGACACGGACTGGAGAATCGGCGCGATGTACGTGAACACGACGAACACGCCGCCGAAGCCGAGCACGGTCATCAGCAGCGCGAGCCACACCTGCGGCTCCTTCAGCACGCGCACTTCGTGGCCGAGGCCGACCGGCCCGCTGTCGTGGCGGTTCGGCACCAGCGCGGCGACGCCGCCGAGCGACAGCACGCCGAGCGCGGCGACGATCCAGAACGACGCGCGCCAGCCGAGCAACTGGCCGACGAAGGTGCCGAACGGCACGCCCAGCACGTTCGACAGCGTGAGCCCCGTGAACATCAGCGCGATCGCGCTCGCACGCTTGTCGGCCGGCACGAGCGACGCGGCGACCACTGCACCGATCCCGAAGAACGACCCGTGCGCGAACGACGTGACGACCCGCGCGACCATCAGCATCGCGTAGCCGGACGCAGTCGCGCACAGCACGTTGCCGACGATGAAGATCGCCATCAGCAACTGCAGCGCGGCCTTGCGCGGCATGCGGCTCGTCAGCACCGCGAGCAGCGGCGCGCCGGCCGCGACACCGAGCGCGTAACCCGTGACCAGCAGGCCGGCAGACGGCAGCGACACGGCCAGGTCGCGCGCGACCTCGGGCAACAGGCCCATGATGATGAACTCGGTGGTACCGATGGCGAAGGCGCTGATCGCAAGCGCCAGTAACGGAATGGGCATGGGGTTCTCCGGAAGGCGGCGGACGCGGCGCCCGGTCGGTGCCGCACCGCACAAAAGGCAGGATGTGCGCATTGTCCCGAAGATGCCGATATTTGATAATTGGCTTGGCGTTTGAACCATTTTCAAATATTTCTGGAAAATCGCATGGATCGACTGGGCGATATCCGGCTGTTCGTCGAGGCGGCCGAGCTGGGTAGCCTGTCCGCCGCGGGGCGCAAGCTGAACCTCACGCCGGCCGCCGCGAGCGCGCGCCTCGCGAAGCTCGAGGCGGCGGTCGCCACCCGGCTGTTCGACCGCTCGACCCGGCAGTTGCGGCTCACCGACGAGGGCCGCCTGTACCTGAACGGCTGCCGGCAGGCGTTGCAGGCGCTCGACGACGCGAACGCGCTGTTGCAGGCCGGCCGCAACGTCGTCGGCGGCCGGGTACGGCTGTCGGCGACGTCCGATTTCGGCCGCCGCCGGCTGCTCGACTGGCTCGACGAATTCACCGCGCGCTACCCGAACGTGACGTTCTCGCTGACGGCGTCCGACTCGACGGCGAACCTGTGGCAGGACGAGATCGACCTCGCGATCCGCTTCGCGGCGCCGCCCGATGGCGCGCTGGTCGCCCGCCGGCTCGCCGCGGACCGGCGCGTGCCGTGCGCGGCGCCGTCGTTCATCGAACGCCACGGCGTGCCGAGTGATCCGGAAGATCTGGCCCGCTTTCCGTGCAACGTGATCACGGTGGCGTCCGGCCCGATGAACACGTGGCGCTTCACGCGCGGCGACGACACACAAACCTGCACGGTACCGCTCGCCACCGCGTTCGAGACCAACGACGGCGGCCTCGCCCGCGAGTGGGCGCTGCGCGGCCGCGGCATCGTGCTGAACTCGATCTGGGATGTCGCCGACGACATCCGCGCCGGGCGGCTCAAGGTCCTGCTGCCGGACTGGCGGCACCAGAGCGCAGCGCTGCACGCGATCTATCCGGGCAAGCGCTACATGGCGCCGCGCGTGCGCGTGCTGCTCGACTTTCTCGCCGAACGCTTCGCGCGCGAGGAAGCCGCGCACGAAGACCTGCTGAACGCGTGCCGCTGACGGTCGGCGCACCGCCGCCAAGGGGTCGGAACCTGGAGCCCGGCGTCGCGCGGCCGCAACCCGCCTCCCGTCCCGGCCGGCACGAAAAGCTATAATGAAAGGCTTTCCCGACGGCTTCTCATGCTGGCTGCGCGCCATCCGCGTGCAGCGCACGGCCGTCCCGATTCACCCTCTAGACGACGCCCCCAGGTCAACCACTGCGAACGGCGACCCCCCATGACCAAGAAAGTTTACGTAAAGACCTTCGGCTGCCAGATGAACGAGTACGACTCGGACAAGATGGTGGACGTGCTGAATGCGGCCGAAGGCCTCGAAAAGACCGATACGCCGGAAGACGCGGACATCATCCTGTTCAACACGTGCTCGGTGCGTGAAAAGGCGCAGGAGAAGGTGTTCTCCGATCTCGGCCGCGTGCGCGAGCTGAAGGAAGCGAAGCCCGGCCTGCTGATCGGCGTCGGCGGCTGTGTCGCGAGCCAGGAAGGCGCATCGATCGTGTCGCGCGCGCCGTACGTCGACCTCGTGTTCGGCCCGCAAACCCTGCACCGCCTGCCGCAGATGATCGACGCGCGCCGCGAGAGCGGCCGTGCGCAGGTCGACATCTCGTTCCCCGAAATCGAGAAGTTCGACCACCTGCCGCCCGCGCGCGTCGAGGGGCCGAGCGCGTTCGTGTCGATCATGGAAGGCTGCTCGAAGTACTGCAGCTACTGCGTGGTGCCGTACACGCGCGGCGATGAAGTGTCGCGCCCGCTCGACGACGTGCTGACCGAAGTGGCCGGCCTCGCCGACCAGGGCGTGCGCGAAGTCACGCTGCTCGGCCAGAACGTGAACGCGTATCGCGGCGCGCTGGCGGCCGGCTCGTCCGAAATCGCCGATTTCGCGACGCTGATCGAATACGTCGCCGACATCCCCGGCATCGAGCGGATCCGCTACACGACGTCGCACCCGAAGGAATTCACGCAGCGCCTGATCGACACCTACGCAAAGGTGCCGAAGCTCGTGAGCCACCTGCACCTGCCCGTCCAGCACGGCTCCGACCGCATCCTGATGGCGATGAAGCGCGGCTACACGGTGCTCGAATACAAGTCGGTGATCCGCAAGCTGCGCGCGATCCGCCCCGACCTGTCGCTGTCGACCGACATGATCGTCGGCTTCCCCGGCGAGACCGAGGACGATTTCGACAAGATGATGGCGCTCGTGCACGAGATGAGCTACGACACCAGCTTCTCGTTCATCTACAGCCCGCGCCCCGGCACGCCGGCCGCGAACCTGCACGACGACACGCCGCGCGAAGTGAAGCTCAAACGCCTGCAACATCTGCAGGCGACCATCGAGGAAAACGTCGCGCGCATCAGCCAGTCGATGGTCGGGAAGGTCGAGCGGATCCTCGTCGAGGGCCCGTCGCGCAAGGACCCGAACGAACTCGCGGGCCGCACCGAGAACAACCGGGTCGTGAATTTCCCGGCGCCGCTCGCGTCGCACCCGCGCCTGATCGGCCAGATGATCGACGTGAAGATCAACCATGCGTACCCGCATTCGCTGCGCGGCGAGCTCGTGCTCGTGAGCGACGACGCGAGCGCGGCCACCCACTGACTGACGCTCAACAGGAGCCCGACGCCACTTTGAAGCCGACCCAAGCACTGGAATTCGTCGCGCCGCGCGACGACAACGCGCGCCTCGCCAACCTCTGCGGCCCGCTCGACGAGAACCTGCGGCAGATCGAACAGGCGCTCGACGTCACGCTCGCGCGACGCGGCCACCGGATCGCGATCCGCGGGCGCGGCGCCAAGCTCGCGCTCACCGCGCTCGAGAACTTCTACAACCGTGCGCGCGATGCGCTGTCGGTCGACGACATCCAGCTCGCGCTGGTCGAAGTGCGCCACACGTCCGGCAACGGCCGCCAGGACACGCTCGACGTGCGCTTTCGCGGCGACCCCGACCATCCGTTCGACGAGCCCGTCGTCCAACTCGACGCCAGCGAGCCGGACGAGGAGCCCGCGCCGAAGCTCTACACGCGGCGCGCCGACCTGCGCGGCCGCACGCCGGCGCAGCGCGAGTACCTGAAGCAGATCCTGCAGCACGACGTGACGTTCGGCATCGGGCCGGCCGGCACCGGCAAGACCTACCTCGCGGTCGCGTGCGCGGTCGACGCGCTCGAGCGCGACCAGGTCAAGCGGATCGTGCTGACGCGCCCGGCCGTCGAGGCCGGCGAGCGGCTCGGCTTCCTGCCGGGCGATCTCGCGCAGAAGGTCGACCCGTACCTGCGTCCGCTGTACGACGCGCTGTACGACCTGCTCGGCTTCGACAAGACGGCGAAGATGTTCGAGCGCCAGATGATCGAGATCGCGCCGCTCGCGTACATGCGCGGCCGCACGCTGAACCACGCGTTCATCATCCTCGACGAGGCGCAGAACACGACGCCCGAGCAGATGAAGATGTTCCTCACGCGGATCGGCTTCGGCTCGAAGGCAGTCGTGACCGGCGACACGAGCCAGGTCGACCTGCCGCGCGGCCACAAGAGCGGCCTCGTCGAGGCGCAGCAGGTGCTCGGCGGCGTGCGCGGCATCGCGCTCACGCGCTTCACGAGCGCCGACGTCGTGCGCCATCCGCTCGTCGCACGCATCGTCGAGGCGTACGACGAATTCCACGCCCAGCACCAGGACGGCTGACCGGCCGGCGGCACCTGTACGCCGCCCCGGCCTGACAGCCCGGCCCGGCCCGCCAGACGGCGCGCCGGGCTTTTTTTTCGCCGGTGCCAATTCGGGTGCGATCGGCCGTTTGGTGTATCCTCAACGCGTTCTAATCGCCGCACGCGTCATGAAATCCTCCCGTTCCCGCAAGTCCGGGCGCGCTCAGTCCGCCGCGCCCGCCTCCCCCCGCCTTTCGCTGTTCGATGCGAAGGGCAAGGCCCGGACCGTCAACGCACAAGGGCTGCGAATCGACTTCCCGGATGGCCGCAGCCTGATGTTCGACCTGTCGGGCAGTTCGGGAGAAGCCGCCGTCGCGATCGTCGCGCAGCACAACGATCCGGCCATGCGCGCAAAGCTCGCGCTGCAGCCCGAGCACTACGACAGCGTGACGCTGCACGTGGGCGCCGAGCCCGCCCCGCGCGAAGACGACACCGAAGACGCGCTGCGCGAGCCGGAGCTCGACCTGTCCGTGCAATACGGTGACGAAATCACGAGCGACGTGCGCAAGACGCTACCGAAGCGCAAGCTGATCGCCGAGTGGATCGAGCCGGCGCTGTTCGCCAGCGCGCAGCTCACCGTGCGCTTCGTCGGCGAGGAAGAAGGCCGCACGCTGAACGCCGGCTACCGCCACAAGGACTACCCGACCAACGTGCTGACCTTCGCGTACGACGCGGCGCCAGACGGAACCGTGATCGGCGACCTCGTGCTGTGCTGCCCGGTCGTCGAGAAGGAAGCGCACGACCAGGGCAAGCCGCTCACGGCCCACTACGCACACCTGCTGGTGCACGGCGCGCTGCATGCGCAGGGCTACGACCACGAGACGAGCGACGAGGACGCAGCCGAAATGGAAGCGCTCGAAGTCGACATCCTCGCGAAGCTGGGCTTCCCGAACCCGTACCAGTAAGCCCTCCGCACGATGCGCAACGTCGCGACGATCCCGCCCGCCTACCCGCCGTCGATCGGCGACGGGCGCCTGCTGACGGAAGACGAGCTCGCGGCTTCGCTCGCGCACACGATGCGCGACTGGGACGGCCAGCAGGATCTGTGGCTGTTCGGCTATGGCTCGCTGATCTGGAACCCGGGGTTGCCGACCGTCGCCGCCGTGCGCGGCAAGGTGCACGGCTATCACCGCGGGCTCTACCTGTGGTCGCGCGTGAACCGCGGCACGCCCGAACGCCCGGGCCTCGTGCTCGCGCTCGATCGCGGCGGCTCCTGCTCGGGCATCGCGTTCCGGCTCGCCGGCCCGACCGCGCAACCGCACCTCGAAACGCTGTGGAAGCGCGAAATGCCGATGGGTTCATACCGGCCCGCGTGGCTGCCATGCTCGCTGGAAACCGGCGAACGCGTGAACGCGCTCGCGTTCGTGATGCGCCGCGACGCGCCCACCTACACGGGCAAGCTGACCGATCCCGTCGTGAAGGAAGTGTTCGGCTGCGCGGCCGGCCGCTACGGCACGACGCTCGACTACGTGAGCCGCACCGTCGATGCGCTGCGCGCGAGCGGCATCCCCGATCGCGCACTCGAAGGGCTGCTCGCGCGATGCCGGTGACGCGGCACGGCGCCCGGCTTGCCGCTACGCGCTGCCGCGCCGCATGCGCATTCGAACAAGGACACGCTCGATGAAACCGTCACGCTGGTCGCATTGCAAGATTGCCGCGCTGATCGTCGCCGCGAGCGTCGCGCTGTCCGGCTGCGGAATCCTGGGCTGCGGCGGCGCCGCGACCAACGGCGCGGCCGCCGGCGGCTGCTCGGCCGGCATGCGGTTCTGAACCGCGGCGCGGCGGCAAAACCCGCGTGCGTCAGAATGCCGCCACGGGCCGCCTCCGCAGGACCTTTTCGCGCATCACGGCGCCCCGCCCCTTCCGCACCCGATTTTTGCCGCCGCTGCCTCGCCGCGCCTTTCTGAGATAGGATGGAACCGAGGACGGCGTCGCACCCGGCGCGGCCGTCCGCGAGCGGGGCCTGCGCAAGCTGCCCACCCTGGCCGAGCGGCCGGTGTGACACGGTCGCGTCGTGCCCTTGGTGTATCCTTGCCTACTCCGTGACCGCGCGCTCCGGCATGACCCGGGCGCACCACCATGAACGATTCGTATCCCAGTCGTAAGCTAACCGACAAACCGCAAGAAAAGCGCTCGCTCCTCGAGCGCCTGACCGACTTCATCTCGCCCGAGCCCGAATCCCGCGGCGAGCTGCTGGAAATCCTCCAGGACGCCCACGAGCGCAACCTGATCGACGCCGATTCGCTGTCGATGATCGAAGGCGTGTTCCAGGTATCCGACCTGTGCGCACGCGACATCATGGTGCCGCGCGCCCAGATGGACGCGATCAACATCGCCGACAAGCCCGAAGATTTCATCCCGTTCGTGCTCGAGAAGGCGCACTCGCGCTACCCCGTGTACGAGGAGAACCGCGACAACGTCATCGGCGTGCTGCTCGCGAAGGATCTGCTGCGTTTCTATGCCGAAGAGGAATTCGACGTGCGCGGGATGCTGCGCCCGGCCGTGTTCATTCCCGAATCGAAGCGCCTGAACGTGCTGCTGCACGACTTCCGCGTGAACCGCAACCACCTCGCGATCGTCGTCGACGAATACGGCGGCGTCGCGGGCCTGATCACGATCGAGGACGTGCTCGAGCAGATCGTCGGCGACATCGAGGACGAATACGACTTCGACGAGGAAGCCGGCAACATCATCTCGGGGCCCGACGGCCGCTACCGCGTGCGCGCGCTCACCGAGATCGAACAGTTCAACGAGACGTTCGGCACCGATTTCCCCGACGACGAAGTCGATACGATCGGCGGGCTGATCACGCATCATTTCGGTCGCGTCCCGCATCGCGGCGAGAAGCTGCAACTCGGCAACCTCGTGTTCGAGATCCAGCGCGGCGATGCTCGCCAGGTCCACGTACTGCTGGTACGCCGCAATCCGCTCGCCAGCCGTCGCGCCGAAGCCTCGCACGAGGACTGACCGTCGCGCGCCAGCCGCGCGTTCCACAACCGCTCGCCCACTTCCGCTTTACATGGACGATCCGATCCTGTCCCGCCCGGCTGGCGGCCTTCTCGCGCCGACACCCGGCCGCGCGCTGCCGCGCTGGCACTACCCGGCCGCGCTGCTCGCCGGCGCAGCCAATACGCTCAGCTTCGCACCGACGCCGCATGGCGGCTGGCTGCAACTCGTCGTATTCGTCTGGTTTTTCGCGCAGCTCACGCGCACCGCAAGCTGGCGCAGCGCCGCGCTCACCGGCGGCGCGTTCGGCTTCGGCAACTTCATCACCGGCGTCTGGTGGCTCTACATCAGCATGCACGTGTACGGCGAGATGGCCGCGCCGCTCGCGGGCGGCGCGCTCGTGCTGTTCTCGCTGTACCTGTCGCTGTACCCGGCGTTCTCCGCCGGGCTGTGGTCGTTCTGCGCGGGCCATGCGTGGCATCGCCGCACGCCCGACCCGCGGCCGTTCTCGCCGACCTGGCACGGCGCATTCGCATTCGCGAGCGCATGGGCACTCGGCGAATGGCTGCGCGGCACCGTCCTCACCGGCTTCCCGTGGCTTGCAAGCGGCTATACGCAGGTCGACGGCCCGTTCGCGGGTTTCGCGCCGGTTGCCGGCGTGTACGGGATCGCGTGGGTGCTCGCGCTGTTCGCCGCGCTGGTCGTGCAGGCGCTCGCCGCCGCCCGGCCGTCGCCGCTTGCCGAACCCCGCGCCGGCGATGCGCGCGTGCGTATCGCCGCGCCGGCCGGCATCGCGGTCGCGCTGATCGCGGCCGGTCTCGGCCTGTCGCAGGTCACGTGGACCGTGCCCGCGAACAAGCCGCTCACGGTGCGGCTGCTGCAGGGCAACGTGAAGCAGGACATCAAGTTCGAGGAAGCGGGCATCGACGCGGCGATCAAGATGTACACGCAGATGATCATCGAGAAGCCGGCCGACCTGATCGTCACGCCGGAAACCGCGATCGCGGTGATGATCCAGGAGCTGCCCGAGCCGTTCGCCATCGCGGTCCGCAAGTTCAGCGACACGACGGGCTCGGCCGTGCTGTTCGGCGCGGTCGGCGCATCGGTGACCGAGGACGGCCGCTACGTCGACTATACGAACAGCCTGTACGGCGTGACGCCGAATTCGCGCGACATCTATCACTACGACAAGCACCACCTCGTGCCCTTCGGCGAATTCATCCCGTGGGGCTTCCGGTGGTTCGTCGACCTGATGAAGATGCCGCTCGGCGACTTCGCGCGCGGCGCGCCCGTGCAGAAGCCGTTCCTCGTGCACAACCAGCCCGTGATGGCCGACATCTGCTACGAGGACTTGTTCGGCGAGGAAATCGCCGCGACGATCCGCGACAACCCGCAGCCGCCGGGCGTGCTCGTCAACGTGACGAACCTCGCGTGGTTCGGCGACACGATCGCGCTCGACCAGCACCTGCAGATCGCGCGGATGCGCTCGCTCGAGACGGGCCGGCCGATGCTGCGCTCGACCAACACGGGGATGACGGCCGCGATCGATGCGCGCGGCCGCGTGCTCGGGCAACTGAAGCCGTTCACGATCGGCTCGCTCGACGTGCGGATCGAAGGCACCAGCGGCTTCACGCCCTACGTGACGAGCGGCAACAACATCGTGCTCGCGGTGTCGCTCGTACTGCTCGCGTTCGGCTTCACGTTCGGCCCCGGGCTGCGCCGGCGCAACGGCCAGAAGAACGGCGACGGCCAGCCGGAATGACGACGGGCGGCCGCTGCGCAGTGCGTGGCGGCCACCGAATGCAACATGCAGCAGCGGCCCATAGCCGCTGACCGGCCGGCCGCTCAGGCCCGCCGGGCCGACTCTGCCGACTCTGCCGATTGAGCCGATTGAGCCTGTCAGCCCGGCTGCGCGGCCAGGCGCCGCAGGTCGCGGCTCACCTCGTCCATCACCGGCGCCCACGCGCCGAACACCGGTTGCCGGTACAGCGTCGCGGTCGGGTACCACGGGCTGTCCTTGCGTTCGAGCAGCCACGGCCAGTGCGGATTCACGTCGAGCAGCACCCAGGTGCGCGCGCCGAGCGCACCCGCCAGATGCGCGACCGACGTGCACACGGTGATCACGAGATCCAGCGCACCGATGAACGCGGCCGTATCGTCGAAGCTCGTCAGTTCCGCCGTGACATCCTCGATCGCGAAGTCGGCCGCGCGCGCCGCCTCGACATCCGCGTTCGCGCCCGGCTGCAGCGAATGGAACGCGACGCCGTCGATTCCGCGGAACGCGTCGGCATAGCGCTCGAGCCCGACCCGCCGGAACGGATTGCGCTGATGCCCCGCGCTGCCCGTCCACACGAGCCCGACCTTCAGCCGGGAGTCGCCCGCGAGCCGCGCGCGCCACGCATCGCGTGCATGCGGATCGGCACGCAGATACGGCACCGACGACGCGAGCGTCGACGCTTCCATGCCGAGCATCAGCGGCAGGCCGATCAGCGGGACTTCGTAATCGAAGGCCGGCAGCGATTCGATGCCGCCGCCCGCGCTGAATGCGTCTGCATGCGCGCCGAGGCTGCGCTGCATCAGCGTGCCCACCAGCGGGAACGTATTCCAGATGAGCCGGCCGCCCTCGCGATGCACGCGCTCGGCGAGCGGCGCGACGAAGCGGCAGAACTGCAGTACGTCGCCGAGCCCCTGCTCGCCCCACACGAGCAGCGTCTTGCCGGCGAGCGGCTCGCCCCGCCAGCGCGGGCCCGGCAGCACCGGCCGGCGGCCGCGCAACTCGCCCGCGCCGTCCCAGCGCGCCTCGTGGCCGCGCCAGCCGGCCGCGTAGTTGCCGCGCACGAGCTGGACGATCGCCAGGTTGAAGCGGTACGACGCATCGTCGGGCGCCAGTTCGCACGCGCGCGCCGCGTAGCGCTCGGCGTCGGCCCAGCGCTGCGCCTCCTTCATCGCCAGTGCGACGTTGTTCATCGCGAGCGCGTTGTCGGGCGCGAGCTCGACGAGCCGCTCCGCGCACGCAAGCGCGGCGTCCAGGTCGTGCGTCGCGAGCCGCGCGACGACGAGATTGATCCACGCCTGCACGTCGCGCGGATCGAAGCGCACCGCCGCTTCGAGCAGCGCGATCTCCTCCGCGCGGCCGCCACCCGACATCCGCAGCGCGATCGCGAGGTTGTTGCGCAGCGATGGACGGTCGGCGTCGAGCGCCAGCGCCGCGCGATACGGCGCCACGGCGTCCGCGTGCCGGCCCGCCATCTGGAGCGCGTAGCCGTGATTGAAGTGCGCGGTCGCGCCCGGCTGCACGCGCGCCGCGCATTCGGCGAGCGCGATCGCATCGGCCGTGCGCTGCTGCGAGACGAGCGCGCCGGTGAGTTGCGTGAGCGCATCGGCGTCGACCGCATGCAGATGCCCGGCGGCGGCGAGCCACAGATCGCGTGCGGCGTGCTCGCCGCGCGCCTGCGCATCGGCGGCCTGCCCGAGCAGCGCGAGGAAGGGGGGAAGCAGCGGGATGAGGATATCGGTCGGATCGTCCATGCAGTCGGAGTCGGCTAGCGGTGGCGCGGCACGCGTCGCGCGCACCGCAATACGCGCATCTTAACGCCCGCGCAAAGCCGCGCGGCACCTGCGTCGCAACGTGCCGCGCGATCACCCGGCACGCGCCGGTCACGCCCCGCGCAGGCCGCTCGCACGGGGCCGACGGCGTGCTCACCCGCGTTCCGGCCGCATCCGCTCGCCGATCCGGTAAAATTACGCGTTTCAGCACACTAACAAGCCGCGCCGCCGCGCGAGCCGACCCTCCGGGCCCCGCCCGGAGCGCCGCCCGCAACGGAGCGCCAGCGCCACGAAGGCTCTTCATGCTTACGTTTCAGCAAATCATCCTGACGCTGCAGTCCTACTGGGACAAGCAGGGTTGCGCCCTGCTCCAGCCCATCGACATGGAAGTCGGCGCGGGCACGTCGCACGTCCACACGTTCCTGCGCGCGGTCGGCCCCGAGCCGTGGCGCGCCGCCTACGTGCAGCCGTCGCGCCGCCCGAAGGACGGCCGTTACGGCGAGAACCCGAACCGCCTGCAGCACTACTACCAGTACCAGGTCGTGCTCAAGCCGGCGCCGGAAAACATCCTCGACCTGTACCTCGGCTCGCTCGAGGCGCTCGGCTTCGACCTGCAGCAGAACGACGTGCGTTTCGTCGAGGACGACTGGGAAAACCCGACGCTCGGCGCGTGGGGCCTCGGCTGGGAAGTGTGGCTGAACGGGATGGAAGTCACGCAGTTCACGTATTTCCAGCAGGTCGGCGGCCTCGACTGCAAGCCGGTGCTCGGCGAGATCACGTACGGCCTCGAGCGCCTCGCGATGTACCTGCAGAAGGTCGAGAACGTGTACGACCTCGTGTGGACCGAGTGGGAAGAGCAAGGTCCGAACGGCCCCGAGCTGCGCCGCCTGTCGTACGGCGACGTCTACCACCAGAACGAGGTCGAGCAATCGACCTACAACTTCGAGCACGCGAACGTCGACCTGCTGTTCACGTTCTTCAACAGCTACGAAGCGGAAGCGAAGAAGATGATCGACGCGCAGCTCGCGCTGCCCGCGTACGAGCTCGTGCTGAAGGCCGGCCACACGTTCAACCTGCTCGATGCGCGCGGCGCGATCTCGGTCACCGAGCGCGCGGCGTACATCGGCCGCATCCGCGCGCTGTCGCGTCTCGTCGCGCAGGCTTACTACGACTCGCGCGAGAAGCTCGGCTTCCCGATGCTCGGCAACCCGCCGGGCGTGCCGGGCCTCACCACCGACGCCCAGGACGCCGCACAGCCGGCGTGGGCGCCGCCGCTCAAGGTCGAACGCAAGATCGATCAGGACTGACGAGACGAGATTCATTCCAATCATGACGCACAATCATCCCGCCCCCCTGCTCGTCGAACTGTTGACCGAAGAGCTGCCGCCGAAGGCCCTCGCGCGCCTCGGCGACGCATTCGCCGAAGGTCTCGCGCAACGCCTCGCGGCGCGCGACCTCATCGACGGCGAACTCGTGTTCGAACGCTACGCCACGCCGCGCCGCCTCGCCGTCGTCGTGCAGAACGTGCGCGCCGTCGCCCCTGAAAAGCAGGTCCGCGAAAAAGTCCTGCCCGTGTCGGTCGCACTCGACGCCGAAGGCAAGCCGACGGCTCCGCTCGCGAAGAAGCTCGCGGCGCTCGGCCACCCGAACCTGTCGATCGCCGATCTCGAGCGCGCGCAGGACGGCAAGGCCGAAGCGTTCTTCCTCAACTATTCGGCCGCCGGCGCGACGCTCGCCGACGGCCTGCAGGCCGCGCTCGACGAGACGCTCGAGAAGCTGCCGATCCCGAAGGTGATGACCTACCAGCGCCCGGACGGCTCCGACGTGAAGTTCGTGCGCCCGGTGCATCGCCTGACGGTGCTGCACGACGATCGCGTCGTGCCCGTCACCGCGTTCGGCGTCGACGCCGGCGACACGACGCTCGGCCACCGCTTCCTGTCCGACGGCCTCGTCGCGATCCAGCATGCGCGCGCCTACGCCGACACGCTGCGCGACAAGGGCCGCGTGATCGCGCACTTCGCCGATCGCCGCGAAACGATCCGCACGCAGCTGAACGAACACGCGAACGGCGATACCGTCGTGATGCCCGAGTCGCTGCTCGACGAAGTGACATCGCTGGTCGAATGGCCGGTCGTCTACCCGTGCCGCTTCGAGGACGAATTCCTGCAGGTCCCGCAGGAATGCCTGATCCTCACGATGCAGACCAACCAGAAGTATTTCGCGCTGACCGACGTCGCCGGCAAGCTGCGCTCGCGCTTCCTGATCGTGTCGAACATCGAGACGAAGACGCCGGGCGAGATCATCGAAGGCAACGAGCGCGTCGTGCGCCCGCGCCTCGCCGATGCAAAGTTCTTCTTCGAGCAGGACAAGAAGAAACCGCTCGCCGACCGCGTGCCGCAGCTCGCGAACGTCGTGTATCACAACAAGCTCGGTTCGGCGCTCGCACGCGTCGAGCGCCTCGAGGCGCTGGCCGGCGAGATCGCACCCGCGATCGGCGCCGACGCCACGCACGCGAAGCGCGCCGCGCGTCTCGCGAAGGCCGACCTGCTGACCGACATGGTCGGCGAGTTCCCGGAACTGCAGGGCACGATGGGCACGTACTACGCGCGCCACGACGGCGAAGCCGACGACGTCGCGCTCGCCTGCGCCGAGCACTACCAGCCGCGCTTCTCCGGCGACGCACTGCCGACCACGCCCGTGTCGACCGCCGTCGCGCTCGCCGACAAGCTCGAGACGATCGTCGGCATCTGGGGCATCGGCCTCGCGCCGACCGGCGAAAAGGATCCGTTCGCGCTGCGCCGCCACGCGCTCGGCGTGCTGCGCCTGCTGCTCGAGAAGCAGCTGCCGCTCGATCTCGTGTCGCTGCTGCGCACGGCCCATGCACGCTTCGAAGGCGTGCCGGGCGTGGCCGAATCGACCGATGCGATCCTCGCGTTCTTCATGGATCGCCTGCGCGGCCTGCTGCGCGAGCGCGGCTATTCGGCCGGCGAAGTCGACGCGGTGCTGAGCCTGAACCCGACGCGCGTCGACGATCTCGTCGCGCGCCTCGACGCGGTGCGCGAATTCACGCGCCTCGCGGAAGCCGAAGCGCTCGCGGCCGCGAACAAGCGGATCTCGAACATCCTGAAGAAGTCGGAAGGCGGCGCGAACGGCACGGTGCAACCGACGCTGCTCGTCGAGGCCGCCGAGAAGGCGCTGCACGAACAGCTCGCGGCCGTGACGCCGCACGTGCAGTCGCAGCTCGAGGCGCGTGCGTACACGGGCGCGCTGTCGGCGCTCGCCGCGCTGCGCGCACCGGTCGACACGTTCTTCAACGACGTGATGGTCAACGCGGAAGATCCGGCACTGCGCGCGAACCGTCTCGCGCTGCTGTCCGCGCTGCACCAGCAGATGAACTGCGTCGCCGACATCTCGAAGCTCGCCGCATAAGGGCCGCACGATGCCGACCAGCCCCAACCGAAAGCTCGTCGTCCTCGACCGGGACGGCGTGATCAACGTCGATTCGGATGCGTTCATCAAGACGCCCGACGAATGGATCGCGCTGCCCGGCGCCCTCGAGGCGATCGCCCGGCTCAACCACGCGGGTTATCGCGTGGTCGTCGCGACCAACCAGTCCGGCATCGGTCGCGGGCTGTTCGACATGGCCGCGCTCAACGAGATGCATCTGAAGATGCATCGCGCGGCGGCAGCGGTCGGCGCACGTATCGACGCGGTGTTCTTCTGCCCGCACACGGCCGAGGATCACTGCGACTGCCGCAAGCCGAAACCCGGCATGATGCAGATGATCGCCGAGCGCTTCGAGATCGATCCCGGTCACATGCCGGTCGTCGGCGATTCGCTGCGCGACCTGCAGGCCGGCGTCGCGGTCGGCTTCCAGCCGCACCTCGTGCTCACCGGCAAGGGCAAGAAGACGCTCGCCGCCTGCAACCTGCCGCCCGGCACGAAGGTCCACGACGACCTGCGTGCGTTCGCGCTCGATTTCCTTTCACACGAACACGAGTGATGCAGCCGCCGCGCGCATCCTCCCTAACGCCAGACTTACGCCGATGCGCTTCGTCCGCTCCCTGCTGCTGCTGATCTACTTCGTCCTGTACACGGTGCCGTACGCCACCGCGTGCTTCATCGCCTTTCCGTTCATGCGCTCCGACGCGCGCTACTGGATGGCGGCCGGCTGGTGCAAGTCGACGCTGTGGGTCGTGCGCTGGCTGAACGGCATCCGCTACCGGATCGAAGGGTACGAGAACCTGCCCGACGGCCCGGCGGTGCTGCTGTCCAAGCACCAGTCCGCGTGGGAGACGCTCGCGTTTCCGGCGCTGATGCCGAGGCCGCTTTGCTACGTGTTCAAGCGCGAGCTGCTGTACGTGCCGTTCTTCGGCTGGGCGCTCGGGATGCTGCACATGGTCAACATCAACCGCAAGGAAGGCAAGAACGCGTTCACGTCGGTGATCCGCCAGGGCAAGAAGCGGCTGTCGGAAGGCGCATGGATGATCATGTTCCCGGAAGGCACGCGCACGCCGGTCGGCAAGCAGGGCAAGTACAAGACGGGCGGCGCGCGCTTCGCGATCGAAACCGGCGCACCTGTCGTGCCGATCGCGCACAATGCAGGTCGGGTGTGGCCGCGCAACTCGTTCACGAAATTCCCGGGCGTCGTCACCGTGTCGATCGGCAAGCCGATCCCCAGCGAGGGGCTGACGCCCGATGCATTGAACTCGCAGGTCGAAGCATGGATCGAAGCGGAAATGCGCCGGATCGATCCGGATTCGTATCGCCAGGCGGGTAATGCCGGCACGCGCGATGCAGCGCGTGTCTGACGCCGCCAGGTTGCAGCCGTTGCGTACGACAAAAAGAAGCGAACTGATGAAACAGCGTCCGCGGCCACGGCCTGCCGTCGTGGCCCTCGATCATCGCCAGATGGACCTGCCGCTCTTCGACGGGCCGGCCGCCGCACCGTCGGCGCCCGCCACGCCGCCGGCACCGCCCGAAGCGGCACCCGCGGCGCCCCTCGATCCGGGCCCGGCGCCCGACCGCTCGCGCGTGCGCACGTTCGCACTCGACAGCCGCGTGCTCGAATACCGCCTGAAGCGCTCCGCGCGCCGCACGATCGGCTTCACGATCGACGGCAGCGGGCTGTCGATCACCGCGCCGCGCTGGGTCACGCTCGCCGACATCGAAGCCGCGATCTCCGAGAAACAGCGCTGGATCTTCGCGAAGCTCGCGGAGTGGAAGACACGCACCGAACAGCGCGCGCTGCCGCAGATCGACTGGCGCGACGGCGCTGAGCTTCCCTATCTCGGCAAGACGGTGACGATCGCGCTCGGCGCAGGTGCCGTCGCGTTCGATGCCGATGCGCTGCGGCTCTCGCTGCCGCTGCCCGTGCAGGCCGACATGCAGCAGATCAAGGATCGCGTGCAGGGCTGGCTGCAGGGCGAAGCCAAGCGGATCTTCGGCGAACGCCTCGCCGTCTATGCGGAGAAACTCGGCGTCACGTATTCGATGTACGCGCTGTCGTCGGCCGCGACGCGCTGGGGCAGCTGCTCGAGCGACGGCAAGATCCGGCTGAACTGGCGGCTGATCCATTTCCCGATGTCGATCATCGACTACGTCGTCGCGCACGAGCTGTCGCACCTGCGCGAAATGAACCACAGCCCGGCCTTCTGGCAGACCGTCGAATCGATCTTCCCCGAGTTCCGCGAAGCGCGGCATACGCTCAAGCATCACCCGCCCGAGTTGCTGCCGTCGCTGTGACGCAATGGGTAGTGTGCCGAGATGCTCGCCCTGCCCGCTTGCACAGCGATCGCATACGTCGCAGGACGTTCATCCGGCACTCAGTACGCCTTCTTCTGATTGACGTCCTCCACTGCTTAAAGGCAGCGGATTCCCACACCTGGCGATGCACGTCCGCATCGGAGAATGTTCAACGCAGCGTTGACATCGCGATCATGCGCGACACCACAGTCACTGCAGGTCCACGCTCTTATTCGCAGCCCCGCGATACCTTTCGGCCGCGTCGTGCTGTCTTTCGACCCACACGCCGAACAGGACTGGGTCGAACCGCTTTCGTCGACTTCCTCGAACGTGGCTCCGTGCGCGATCGCTTTGTAGCGGAGCTTGTTTCGGAAGGACGACCAGGACGCGTCGTAGACGCTCTTCGCCATCCTGGTTCTGGCGAGCTTCGCGGCCGACACGTTGCCGACCGCGAGGTAATCGAACCGCCGCACCAGATCGAGTGCGAGCTTGTGCTGGAAATCGGCTCGAGCATTCGCGACCTTGGCGTGCAACTTCGCAATATGTCGCTTGTGCTTTCGCGCTTGCTGAGCCTTTGCCAGCTTCTCGGCCGCTTGCCGGCCGAACCGGTCGTTCGGCAGCTTCTCGCCGGTCGAAAGTGTGGCGAAGTCTTTCAGGCCGAGATCAATGCCGACACCGGAACGAATCGGTCGGGCGTGAACATCGGGCATTTCGATCACGATATTCAGAAACCAATTGCCGCGCGCGTCTTGCGCAAAGCTGGTTCCGTCCTTGATCTTGCCTTCGGGAAGCAGGCGGCTGTTGAACACGCGAAAGGTGTTGCCGGCAAAACGAAACGCATCGCCCTCGCGTTTCAGGTCACGGCCCTTCAGCGGCACCCAGCCCAGCGATTTCCTGCCGCGGTAGCGAAGGTAGGGCCGACGGTGCTGACTGCGCGACTTCGCATATTGCTCGCACGTCGCGTTGATCGTGCCGGAGTGGATGCCGAGCGCCTTGCTGCTCCCGGTCGTCAGCACGTTCAAATCGAAACCCGTCGGCCACTTCTTGTTCCACTTGAGCGCGTGCTTCTGCGTGTCGTTGCAGAAGTTCCAGACGTAGTTCACCGCACGGCTCTGCTTGTTGAGCAGCCCGTTAAGCGACTTCACCCGGTAGCGGTAGACAAGGATCATGCCGGCCATCCTAGTCTGCGCGCGAAGCTGCCTGTCAAGGGCGTTTTTCATTTCTGCCGTTAACGGAGACGCCACGCACGGCGCCTGATGAACGCGGTAGCTGTTTGCGGCGGCGTGGCCCGCTCCCCGTGTTTAGTACGGCGAACCCTGTAAAGTCCGTTCCAGGAGCGAAAAGCAGGCCAGGGTCATATCCACTACAATTGCAACCTCCCAATGCGTCTATCGACGCACCATCAAAGGACTACTCATGCGAATCCTGCATACTATGCTTCGAGTGGGCGATTTGGACGCGTCCATCCGCTTCTACACCGAGGTCCTCGGCATGCGTCTGCTTCGAAAGCACGACTACCCTGATGGAAAATTCACGCTGGCATTTGTCGGTTACGAAGACGAGTCCGAAGCCGCAGCTATCGAATTGACCTACAACTGGGGCACCGACAAGTACGACTTGGGAACTGGGTACGGTCATATCGCACTGGAAGTGGAAGACGCATATGCTGCGTGTGAAGAAGTAAAAAAGCGCGGTGGCGTAGTTACGCGCGAAGCCGGCCCTATGAAGCACGGTACAACCGTGATTGCCTTTGTTGCGGATCCTGATGGTTATAAAGTTGAACTGATCCAGAAAAAAGGTCGAGTCGACTAAACTTCATGAAGCGTCAAGCCCGCACCCCTCATCGCACAGAGGAGCATAGGCAGCGCTTACTTTGACCTTCAAATGTTCGCGCACCGTAAGCCCGCTTCAAGGCTGCGAGGTCTATGTTTAGATTCTCGCTCTCGACTCCAAGACGATCTCGCGCCTCGTTAAAAACTCTCGTGCGAAACCGCCGATTCGAGCACACCGGACGCGCCGCTCGCTCAACCCTGTCGCCCCACCGGCATGGCATCGGAGGCCGTCGATGACCACACTCGCCGCCGCCCCCGTGCGCCGCGCGCTCGACACGCGCGCCGTCGGCCTGATGCTGCTGCTGTGCGCGATCTGGGGCTTCCAGCAGGTCGCGATCAAGAGCACGAACGCCGCGATTGCACCGATGTTCCAGGCCGGGCTGCGCTCGGTGATCGCGGCGGTGCTGCTTTGGGGCTGGGCCCGCTCGCACGGTACGCCGCTGTTCCAGGCGGACGGTACGTTCTGCGCGGGCCTCGCGGCCGGGGCGCTGTTCGCCGGCGAATTCATCTGCGTGTTCTTCGGACTGACGCTGACGAGTGCATCGCACATGGCGATCTTCCTGTACACGGCGCCATGCTTCACCGCGCTCGGCCTGCATCTGTTTGCACCGGGCGAGCGGCTGCAGCGCACGCAGTGGGCCGGTGTCGGCCTGGCGTTCGCCGGCATCGCGCTCGCATTCGCGGACGGCTTCCTGAAGCCGCGCGCCCCCGGCGCATCGGTCCTGGCCGGGCTCGCCGGCGACGCGCTCGGGATCCTCGGCGGCGCGATGTGGGCTGCGACGACGGTCGTCGTGCGCTCGACGGCGCTCGCGCGGGCGAGCGCGAGCAAGACGCTGTTCTATCAGCTTGCGGTATCGGCGGTCGTGCTGGTCGCGCTCGCCGCGCTGTTCGGGCAAGTGTCGTTCGCGCAGGTGACACCGATCGCCGTGGCGAGCCTCGCGTATCAATCGGTGATCGTCGCGTTCGTCAGCTACCTGTCGTGGTTCTGGCTGCTGACGCGCTACAGCGCGTCACGATTGTCGGTCTTCACGTTCCTGTCGCCGCTGTTCGGCGTCGCGTTCGGCGTGCTGCTGCTCGGCGAATCGGTCGGCTGGCGCTTCATGTCCGCGGCCGCGTTCGTGCTGACCGGCATCGCGCTCGTCAACGCGCCGCCGCGCAGGCGGGCATGACGATCAGACGCAACCCGCACGCGCAATAAAAAAGGCTGCCTCACAGGGCAGCCTCTTCTTCCCATCCGGTCCAGCTCGCGCGAGCGGCCTCAACCGGCCTTGCGCACCGCCGCGAGCGCCTGCGCGACGCCGACGTATTCCGCCACGCTCACATCCTCCGCACGGCGCGCGAGATCGAAGCCGAGCGTGTCGAAATCGATCGTCTCGCGGTAGTCGCCGAGCGTATTGCGCAGCATCTTGCGGCGCTGCGAGAACGCAGCGGTGACGATTTCGCCGAGCAACACCGGATCGACGTCCGGCAGTTCGTGCGGCTCGTACGGAATCATCCGAACGATCGCCGAATCGACCTTCGGCGGCGGCTGGAACGATTCCGGCGGCACGTCGAGCATCTTCTCCATCACGTAGCGGTATTGCAGCATCACCGACAGCCGCGAAAACGCCTTCGTGCCCGGCTCCGCGACCATCCGTTCGACGACTTCGTTCTGCAGCATGAAATGCTGGTCGATGACCACATCGGCGAACGTCATCAGGTGGAACAGCAGCGGGCTGGAAATGTTGTACGGCAGGTTGCCGACGATCCGCAGCGACGGCTTGTCGCCGGGCGCCGCGAGCGACCGGAAGTCGAATGCGAGCGCGTCGCCCGCGTGCAGTTCGAGCAGCGCGCCGAAGCGTTGCTGCAGGCGCCCGATCAGGTCGCGGTCGAGCTCGACCGCATGCAGCGGCGACTCGGGCGTCGCGAGGCGCTCGATCAGCGGCTCGGTCAGCGCGCCGAGCCCGGGGCCGATCTCGACCATGCGCTGGCCGCGCGCGGGGCCGATCGTCGAGACGATCGAGTCGATCACGCCGTGATCGACGAGGAAGTTCTGCCCGAAGCGCTTGCGCGCGAAATGGCCTTGGTGCTGTCTGCTGTTCGACATCGACTGAGTAAAACGAAAAATACGACGAATGAGGTAAAGCCGGCCCGCGTCAGGCCGTACGGCGATGGCGCGCCATCGTGACGGCCGTGTCGAGGGCGGCGATCATGCTGCCCGGATCCGCGCGGCCCGTGCCGGCCAGATCGAGTGCCGTGCCGTGATCGACCGACGTGCGGATGATCGGCAGCCCGAGCGTCACGTTGATGCCCTCGCCGAACGTCGCATACTTCAGCACGGGCAGACCCTGGTCATGGAACATCGCGAGCACGCAATCGGCGTCCGCGAGATGGCGCGGCTGGAACAGCGTGTCGGCCGGATACGGGCCGCGCGCGTCGATGCCCTGCGCGTTCGCGCGGGCCAGCGCCGGCGCGATCACGTCGATCTCCTCGCGGCCGAGATAACCGTTCTCGCCTGCGTGCGGGTTCAGGCCCGTCACGAGGATGCGCGGCGCGGCAAGACCGAAGTCGCGCCGCAGGTCGCGATCGATGATCGCGAGTGTCTCGACGAGCCCGTCGATCGTGAGTGCGGCCGATACGTCCTTCAGCGGCAGGTGCGTGGTCGCGAGCGCGACGCGCAGCGGCTTGTGGCCGGTACCGGCCAGCATCATCACGACACGCGGCGTATGCGTGCGCTCCGCCAGGTATTCGGTATGGCCGGTGAACGGCACGCCCGCATCGTTGATGGTGCTCTTCTGCAGCGGCGCGGTGACGATCGCGTCGTACCGGCCTGCCAGCGCTCCGTCGATTGCGGCGTCAAGCAACCCGAGCACGTACGAGCCGTTCGCGGCGTCCAGCTTGCCCGCCTGCACGGGCACGGCGAGCGCGTGATGCGCGACCGACACCGGCCCGCTGCCGGCCAGCGTGGCCCGGTCGGCGCCGACGGCCGCCGCACGCGCGTCGAGCAGCGTCGCATCGCCGAGCACGGTGAAATGCGCATCGGGCCAGCGCTGCGCGGCATCACGCAGCGCCTGCACGGTCAGCTCCGGGCCGACCCCCGCGGGTTCGCCAGTCGTGATCGCGATCTGCAGCGCGGGTGTGGTCATCCGAAGCTCGCTCAGTTCGCCGGGCCGACGCCGCCGATCTTGTACTGCACGTACGACGAATCGCGCAGCTCGCGCAGCCAGTCGGCATACGCCTGCTCGGCCTTGCGCTGGCCGATCGCCTGACGCGCGATATCCATCTGCTGCTGCACCGAGCCTTCCGCTTCGCGGCGGCTCAGCACCTGGATCAGGTGATAGCCGTACTCGGTACGGATCGGCTGGCTGATCTGGCCGTCCTGCAGGTTGTTCATCGCGCGCTCGAATTCCGGCACGGTCTCGCCCGGGCTGATCCAGCCGAGATCGCCGCCTTGCGACGCCGAACCGTCCTGCGAGTAGGTGCGGGCGAACTTCGCGAAATCGCCGCCGGCCTCGACCTGGTTGCGGATGTCGGCCAGTTGCTGGCGCGCCTGGCCTTCCGACTTGCCCTCGCCCACGCGCAGCAGGATGTGGCGCACGTGCGTCTGGACGATCTTCGGTGCGGCGGCAGTCGCGCCCTGGCTCTGGCGGCGATCGACGAGACGCACGATCTCGAAGCCGTCCGGCACGCGGATCAGCGTCGGGTTGACCTGGCCCGGGCGCAGCTTCGATGCGGCGTCGACGACGTCGGCCGGCAGCGCGCTCGGCGCCTTGAAGCCAAGGTCGCCGCCCTTCTTCGCGTCGTTCGCTTCCGAATTGTTCTTCGCGAGCTTCTCGAAATCGGCGCCCGACTTCGCCTGCTGCAGCAACGCGTCAGCCTTCTTCTGCGCGGCTTCGATGTCGGCCTGCGGCGCGTTGGTCGGCGCCTTGATGAAGATGTGCTGGAAGCGCAGGTCCTGCTGTTGCGCCGCATTCGGCCCGCGCTGGCTCGCGATGTAGTTCGCGACCTCGGCGTCCGACACGGTGATCTTGCCGTCGACTTCGCGCTCGCGCAGCTTCGACAGCATCAGTTCGGTACGCGCGTCGCTCGTGAAGATGCTCCAGGGCACGCCTTGCGCCTCGAGACGCGCGCGGTACTGCTCGAGCGTCATGCCGTTCGCCTGCGCGAGGCGCTGCAGCGTGGCCTGCACGGTCGCGTCGTCGATGCGGATCCCGTCGTCCTTGGCCTTCTGCACCTGGATACGCTCGAGCACCATCTGGTTCAGCACCTGCGCGCGCAACTGGTCGGTCGGCGGCACGGGTGCGTTCTGCTGCTGCAGCCGGCGCGCGATCAGGCCGGCACGCTGGTCGAGTTCGCGGCCCGTGATCACGTCGTTGTTGACGACCGCGACGACTTCGTCGGCGAGCTGCGCACCTTGCGAACCGAGCGCCTGCGCCGCGGCCGGCGCGGCGGCGAGCAGCGCGGAGGCCGCAGCGAGGCTGGACACGACTGCCGCGAAACGAAGGGTTTTCTTCATTGCCACTGAAACTCCATTGAAATCGTGCTGACCGGTGCAGACAAGCCGGCGTTACTCGTAGTTGCTGAAGCGGGACATCGGCGGCGGCGGCGGCGGCAGCGGCGTGTAGCCCGGCACCCCGGCGCGGAATGCGGACACGAGGCCGTTGTCGACGGTCGACAGGCCCTTGAGCGTCAGCTGCATCATGAATCGCGTCGACGAGTTCTGCTGTCCCGACGAATTGATGCCGTTCGCGGCCCGCTGCACCCCGACCCCGAGCGCCCAGCAATCCGCGTCGTATTGTAAGCCGACCAGACCGTCGACCACGCGATCGCCGGCCAGGTCATAGTTGAAGCGGCCGATCGCATACAGGCGGCGCGTGAGCGGCCATTGCGCGGACACCAGGAACTGGTTGATCGGCTGGTTGTCGAGCGTGGTGTTCGATCGCGTGTAGCGGTAGCCGACGTTGATCACGCGGCGCTCGCCCGGGCTGTAGCCGAAACCGACGCTCGACTTCACGAGCTGGTTGTTGTTCTGGTTGTACTGAAACGCCGTCTCCGACATGAAGCCCGAGCCGAGCTTCAGCGCGGCGCCGACGATCAGGTCCGAGTGGCGCGCCAGCACGGCGCTCTGCCCGGGCGTCAGCGTGACGCGCTGATCGGCGAAGTAGTACTGCTGCGCGATCACGAAACGCGCACGTTCGTCGCCGGTGCGCGGGTCGATGAAGCGCGACGTGAGCCCCGCCGTGATCCGGTTCGCATCGGCGATCCGGTCGTTGCCGACGAACGTGTTCGGCTGGTAGATCTCCGCGAGGCCGAAGTCCGACTCCGCGGTGTCGAACAGCGGCGCATTCGACTGGTCGCGATACGGCGTGTACACGTAGTACAGGCGCGGCTCGAGGGTCTGGATGAAGTCCTGGCCGAACAAACGCACCGAGCGGTCGAAGATCAGGCCCGAATCGAAGCTCACGGTCGGGATCGACTCGGTGAAGCGCTTCGGATTGTTCGGCGTGCTCGACGACAGGTAGTTCAGGTCGTACGACGCGAAGTGGTACTGGACCTTCGGCACGACGAAGTAGCCCGGGCCGTACACGCCGTACGCGATGTACGGGTTGAAGACGATCCGGTCGCCCTGGGTCGCATCGGCGGTCGTGATACGGAACCGCGAATAGTCGGCTTCCGCGCCGAAGTCGAAGCCGCCGACGTTGTACTTCGTGTACTTCACGTTCAACTGCGGCTCGCGGCTGTAAGGCGCGATCGACGGCGGCAGCGTCTGCCAGTGCTGGTAGCGCGCGAGCACCGACCATGGGCCGTTGTTGTACGTGAGGCCCGCTTCCTGCTGGTACAGCGTCTGCGTCCCGTTGATGAACTGGTTCGACGAACCCAGTTGTTCGGGATAGGTATTGTCCGAGACCTTGTTGTAGTAGACGTAGCCGCCGAAGCCGCCGCCGAAATTCTGCTGGTGCTGCCAGTAGATCGCGTAGCGGTTGCGGTGCTCGAGCCGGTCATTCGGCAGGTAGTTGGCCGTAAACGTGCCCGAATACGACGGCGACAGGTAGCGGAACGTCGCCTCGGTCATCACGCCGCGCCGCGAGATGATGCGCGGCGTGAGCGTCAGGTCGCGGTTCGGCGCGATGTTGAAGTAGTACGGCAGCGACAGTTCGAACCCGTTGCTCGAGTTTATCGCGAACGTCGGCGGCAGCAGGCCGCTGCGCCGCTCGCCCGACAGCGGGAACGTCATCCACGGGCTTGCGAAGATCGGCACGCCCTGGAAGAACAGCACGCCGTTGCGCGCGGTGCCTTCGTCGGCGCCCGTATCGAAGTCGAAGCGGCTGCCCTTGATGTACCACGCGGGGTTCGTCGAGCACTGGCACGCGGTGTAGGTGCCGTTGATGAACACCGAACGCTCGTTGTCGACCATGTCGACGCGTTCCGCGCTGCCCGAGCCCCCCGTCATGTTGAAGTGATACTTCGGCGCCGTCATGAAGCCCTGGTTCGCCTCGATCTTCAGGTGCGCCTCGGGGCCCGCGAACGACGTACCGGAATTGTTGATCCTGACCTGGCCGTACGCATCGGCCATGTCGGTATCCTGATCGTAGTGGATCGCGTCGGCCTTCACGATGGCGTCGCCGCGCCGGAGCTCTGCCGAACCCTTTGCAGCGAGGTCCTGCTCGGCCGTGCCGCTCGTGTGGTCGGCGATCACGAAGGCGGCCGGCTTCGCGCCGTCCTTCAGCGGATGATCCTCGAGCTGGGGCGCGAGACGCAGATCCCACGGCGAGTCGAGCGGCTGCGGCTGCGCGGCCGCGCCCGACAGCTGCGCGTACGACACGGCCGGCACGAGGCCGGGCACGGCCAGGAGTGCGAGCGCGAGCCGCCGTTTGCGCGGCGCCCCGTCACCGGGGAAAACATTCGGGAATAGCGGTTTGGGCGGCATCTATCGTTTGGCGAATCGCCCCTTGTCAACCGCGCCGTCGCGGCACATTCGCACGCGGCGGGCCGCACCGTCGCACCGCGACTGCGGCTGAGCGCAAACCGGGGAGGCGTTCGGGCGACCGCGCGACAGGCGGCGGGCCTGCACGGCGGAAAGCTGACGCGGGGCGCGTCAAAAAAGTCGTGGGGTATTATATGGCAAGACGTTCCCCCCTCCTCCGAGTTTCATGACGCCCCCATCCGCCGCATCCCAGCCCGACGCCCGCCTCGAAGCGCTCACCGCGTGGCTGCGCCCGCTCGCCGAACGCCATGCGCTCGACCTGTCGACCCTCGCACCCGCCTCGTCGGACGCCAGTTTCCGCCGCTATTTCCGTGTCGCGTCGGCCACGAGCGCCGGCGGCACGCTGATCGCCGTCGACGCGCCGCCGCCCGAAAAGTGCCGTGAATTCGTCCAGGTCGCGCAACTGCTCGCCGCGGCCGGCGACCACGTGCCGGACGTGCTGGCCCACGATTTCGACGCGGGCTTCATGCTCGTGACCGACCTCGGCCGCACGTCGTACATCTCGGTGCTGGATCCGGCCGACCCGGCCGCCGCGAAACCGTTGATGCGCGCGGCGCTCGACGCGCTGATCCGCTTCCAGCTCACGTCGAAGCCCGACGTGCTGCCGCCGTTCGACGAGGCATTCCTGCGCCGCGAGATGGAGCTGATGCCCGAATGGTTCGTCGGCCGCCACCTCGGCAAGCCCGTCACCGACGCGATGCGCGGCACGCTCGATCGCACCTTCGCGCTGCTGGTCGCCAGCGCGCGCGCGCAGCCGCAAGGGTTCATGCTGCGCGACTTCATGCCGCGCAACCTGATGGTGTGCGAGCCGAATCCGGGCATCCTCGATTTCCAGGACGCCGTCTACGGGCCGCTGACGTACGACGTCGTGTCGCTGCTGCGCGACGCGTTCATCAGCTGGGACGAGGAGTTCGAACTCGACTGCTTCGCGTACTACTGGGAGAAGGCGAAAAAGGCCGGCCTGCCGGTCGACCCCGATTTCGGCGAGTTCTACCGCCAGCTCGAATGGATGGGGCTGCAGCGCCACATCAAGGTGCTCGGCCTGTTCGCGCGCATCAATTACCGTGACGGCAAGCCGCACTATCTGAACGACCTGCCGCGCTTCATCGCGTATGCGCGCAAGGTCGCGCTGCGCTATCGCCCGCTCGTGCCATTCGCGAAGCTGCTCGACGAGCTCGAGGGCAATGCGCCGGCCGACGTAGGCTATACGTTCTGACCGCTCTCACTCCCAGTCGAACATGAGCACTACCCTGACCACGGCGATGATCTTCGCCGCCGGGCGCGGCGAACGGATGCGCCCGCTCACAGACACCCGCCCGAAGCCGCTGCTCGAAGCCGGCGGCAAGCCGCTGATCGTGTGGCAGATCGAAGCGCTTGCGCGCGCGGGCATCGAGACGATCGTGATCAACCACGCGTGGCTCGGCGAACAGATCGAGGCCGCGCTGGGCGACGGTTCGCGCTGGGGCGTCCGGCTCGCGTATTCGGCCGAAGGCGAAGCGCTGGAAACCGCGGGCGGCATCGCGCAGGCGTTGCCGCTGCTCGAGCGCGACGGGCAGCCGACGGTATTCGCGGCGGTCGCGGGCGACGTGTTCTGCGCATTCGATTATCGGACGCTCGCCGCGCGTGCGACGCACATGGCCGCGCTCGATGCGCCGGCGATGCATCTCGTGATGGTGCCGAACCCGCCGTTCCATCCGGCCGGCGATTTCGTGCTCCGCGACGACGGCCGGCTGTCGCTGGCCGGCACGCCGCGCGTGACGTTCGGCAGCATCGGCCTGTACGACACACGGATGTTTCGCGACATCGTGCCCGGCACGCACCGCGCGCTGGCGCCTTACTTCAAGGCGACGATCGAGGCCGGCCGCGCGAGCGGCGAACTGTACGAAGGTGTCTGGGAGAACGTCGGTACGCCCGCGCAGCTCGGCGAGCTCGACGCGAGGCTGCGCGCCGCCGCGGGCTGATCGTTTCAGCTGACTGCCGGTTCGCCAGCGCGGCGGCCGATGGACTGACAGGCCGATGACGGCGCCCGGGCAACCGGCCGCGAACCGATCCGGGATCGAATGCCGGGAACGCCCCGCCGGCTCACCCGGCCGTAACGGCGCCGCGCCGCACGTTGCCGGACAGGCGGCACACCGCCCGCGCCTGCCGCGCGCCGCGTTGCGCGGCGCCCACGCTCACGCAGCCTCGGCCTCTTCCCCGCCCGCCGCCGCGCGCTGCTGCTGCAGCGCCCACATCTGCGCATACAACCCGTCGGCGCGCACGAGTTCGTCGTGCGTGCCGCGCTCGACGATCCGCCCGTGGTCCATCACCAGGATCTGCTGCGCGTGCACGACCGTCGACAGCCGGTGCGCGATCACGAGGGTCGTGCGATGCCGCGCGATCTGGTCGAGTTCGTGCTGGATCGCGCGCTCCGAGCGCGAATCGAGCGCCGACGTCGCTTCGTCGAACAGCAGCACCGGCGGGTTCTTCAATAGCGTGCGCGCGATCGCGACGCGCTGCTTCTCGCCACCCGACAGCTTCAGCCCGCGCTCGCCGACCGGCGTGTCATAACCCTTCGGCAAACTTTCGATGAAATCGTGGATGTGCGCGGCGCGCGCGGCCGCGATCACCTCGTCGCGGGTCGCGGTCGGCCGGCCGTACGCGATGTTGTAGTAGATCGAGTCGTTGAACAGCACGGTGTCCTGCGGCACGATCCCGATCGACGCGCGCAGCGAGTCCTGCGTGACGTCGCGGATGTCCTGGCCGTCGATCCGGATCGCCCCGCCCGCCTGCCGGTCGAGATCGTAGAAGCGGAACAGCAGCCGCGACAGCGTCGACTTCCCGGAACCGCTGTGGCCGACCACCGCGGTCGTCGTGCCCGCGTCGATCGTGAAAGACACGTCGTGCAGGATCTGCCGCGCCGGCTCGTACGCGAAATTCACGTGCTCGAAGCGCACCTGCGCGCCGGCGACCGCAAGCGGCCGCGCATCGGGCAGGTCGGCCACTTCCTTCGCGGCCGACAGCAGCCCGAACATGCGATCCATATCGGTGAGGCTCTGCTTCAGCTCGCGATAGACGACACCGAGAAAGTTCAGCGGGATGTACAGCTGCAGCATGAACGTGTTGATCAGCACCAGATCGCCGAGCGTCAGCTTGCCCGCGAGCACGCCCTGCGTCGCGCGCCACAGGATGAACACGAGCCCCGTGCCGATGATCGCCTGCTGGCCGAAGTTCAGCACCGACAGCGAGTTCTGCGAACGGATCGCGGCTTTCCGGTAGCGCTTCAGGTTCTCGTCGTAGCGCTGCGCTTCCCACTCCTCGTTGCCGAAGTACTTGACCGTCTCGTAGTTGATCAGCGAATCGATCGCCCGCGAGTTCGCGCGCGAATCGAGTTCGTTCATCGTGCGGCGGAAATGCGTGCGCCAGTTGGTGACCTTCACCGTGAACACGATGTACGTGACCAGCGCGGCGAACGTCACGTATGCGTAATAGGCCTCGTACTTGACCACGAAGAAGCCGAGCACGAGCCCGACCTCGACGAGCGTCGGCAGGATGCTGTACAGCGAATACGAAATCAGCTGCTGGATGCCGCGCGTGCCGCGCTCGATGTCGCGCGACATGCCGCCCGTCTGCCGCTCCAGATGGAAGCGCAGCGACAGCCCGTGCAGGTGCCGGAACACCTGCAGCGCGAGTTGGCGCACCGCACTCTCGGTGACCTTCGAGAACAGGATCTCGCGCAGCTCGGTAAAGAGCGACGTCGACAGCCGCACGAGCGCATACGCGACGACCAGCAACCCCACGCCGCCCGCGAGCACGATGCCGGCCGACTGCTCGGCGCGGCCGATCGCGGTGATCTGCTGGACGTAGGACAGGTGGTCGACGATGCGCTTCATCACGACCGGCACGCCGAGGTTCGCGACCTTCGCACCGATCAGGCAGCCGAGCGCGAGCGCGACGCGCCATTTGTAGGTGGTCAGGTACGGCAGCAGCGACCGGATGGTTTGCCAGTCGTTGCGGGGCCCGGTCGAAGCCGGCGCGGGCTCGCCGGAAGCAGGAAATCGGCGCATGGGGGAAGGATCGGCGGCGGTGCCGGGCGCGTGCATCGGCGGCCGGCTCGCTCACTTTCTCGTACAATTTGTGAACGTTGTATTGTCGCAGAAGCCGCTTCGCGCCGCTGCCGGCGCCCTCGCCGGCCAGCCTGCGCGCGGCGGCGTATTTATTACAGGATGAAAGCCCCCGCCATGACCGATTCGACCCTCGAACTCCCGCAAAAGCAGCCCGCGCTGCGCGTCGTCCCGCAACCGCACGACGCGAACGTCCACGGCGACGTGTTCGGCGGCTGGATCATGTCGCAGGTCGACATCGCCGGCTCGATCCCCGCGAGCCAGCGGGCGAACGGTCGCGTCGCGACAGTCGCGGTCAACTCGTTCGTGTTCAAGCAGCCGGTGTTCGTCGGCGATCTGCTGAGCTTCTACGCAACCATCACGCGCACCGGCAACACGTCGATCACGGTCGACGTCGAGGTGTACGCGCAGCGCATGCGCCTGATGGGCGAGATCGTGAAGGTCACCGAAGCGACGCTCACCTATGTCGCGACCGGCTCCGACCGCAAGCCGCGGCAACTGCCGCCGCTCTGACGGGCGAGCGCCGCGCGGCGGCGCTTCCCCCTGCCTTCGGCCGCTTCAGTGCGTGGCCGTCAGCCCGAACTCGCGCATCGCGGGCAGGAAATCGTGGTTCAGCTTCGGCTTGCGCGACAGCTTCACCAGCACGTAGCGCTGGAACGGCGCGAGACGCTGCCACTGCGCGAGCTCGGGCGCCGTCAGCCCGGCCAGCGCGCTCTGCTGCACGAGCGACTCCGGCACGATGTCGGTGGCGCGCCAGGCCGGCTGCTCGTCCGGCTGGAACCACGATGGCTCGAGATCCGCGTGCGTGCGCAGCATTTCGAACAGCGCGTGATCGAAGTTGGGCTCGATCGCGGTGTCGTCGTCGGCCGGAAAGCGCGCGAGCAGCTTGCGGTCCTCGAGCGGCAGCAACTGCCACTGCTCCAGTGAAATCCGCAGACCGAAACGGTCGAGATTGAAACGCACGATCATCGGGATGTACGTGAAGTTTTCCGACGAATCGTGTTCGAAGGCGAATAGCAGTGGAGCGTCGCTGAGTCCCATGATCGTTACCTGATGTGGCGGATACCGGCGCGGCCGGCTTGCCTGAGGTATTTTAGAACCTCTGCGCGCGGGCGGCGGACACGATTGCCGCCGCCCGCGTGCCGAATCAACGGGAGTGTGCTCGTGAATCCGACCGAATCCGGCGACTTGCGCGACGAACCGCGCGGCGCGATCGAATTGTCCGTGCGCCGCACGCGCGGCGGTGTCGTCGAAACCGCACACGACTACGTGGGCCAGGAATGGCCCGTCGCGCTCGTCTTCAACGGCATCTCGCATGCGGTGATGATGTGTACGCCGTGCGACCTCGAAGCGTTCGCGGTCGGTTTCGCGATCTCGGAAGGGATCGTCGCGCGCGGCAGCGACATCAAGGACATCGAGGTGATCCTGCACGCCGACGCGCCGCTGCCGCATGCGGAAGTCCACCTGGAGGTCGTCCAGCAGGCGTTCGCCGCGCTGAAGGACCGGCGCCGCGCGCTCGCGGGGCGTACCGGCTGCGGCGTCTGCGGGATCGAAAGCATCGACCTGCTCGACCTCGCGCCCGAACGCGTGCCCGATACGGGCTTTCTCGCACGCCTCGCACCCGACGCGCTGACACGCGCGGCGCAGGCGCTGCCGGTTCACCAGGCACTCACGCGGCTCACGGGTGGCCTGCATGCGGCCGCGTGGTGCGACGCAACAGGCGCGATCCGGATGGCGTTCGAGGACGTCGGCCGCCACAACGCACTCGACAAGCTGATCGGCTCGCTCGTGCTGTCGCGCGCCGACGCGACCGACGGCTTCGTGTTCCTGTCGAGCCGCGCGAGCTACGAGCTCGTGCGCAAGGCCGCACGGGTCGGCATCCCGCTGGTGGCGACGATCTCCGCGCCGTCGTCGCTCGCGATCGAGATCGCGAAAGCGGCCGGCTTGCGGCTCGTCAGCTTCTGTCGCGAAACCGGCCACGTCGACTACGGCACGGCCTGATCGCGATCGCGGGCGCGCGCCGGCAGTCCGCCGCGGCGCGCGCCGCTCCGTCAGACCATCAGTCGAACTGACGGAAATCCGGCTTGCGCTTTTCGAAGAACGCCGTCATCGCCTCGCGCGCTTCCGGCGCGCGCAGCATCGTGGCGAAGTGGCCCGCTTCCTCGGCCATCCGCGCCTGCACCGCCACGCCGCCCGTATCCTTCAGCAGCGCCTTCGTCACACGCAGCGATGCCGCCGGCAGCGCCGCGAGCTTTGCCGCCTGCTTCGCCGCGAACGCGTCGAGCTCGGACGCTGGCAGCACGCGGTTGACGATACCGATCCGGTGCGCTTCCAACGCGTCGAACGCTTCGCCGAGCAGCAGCTTCTCGGCCGCGACCTGATGGCCGGCCAGACGCGGCAGCAGCACGCTCGACGCGGCTTCCGGGCACAGCCCGAGCTGCGTGAACGGCAGCGAGAACGTCGCGGTGTCGGCCGCGTAGACCAGATCGCAGTGCAGCAGCATCGTCACGCCGACGCCGATCGCCAGGCCCGGCACAGCGGCCACGATCGGCTTGCTCGCGCTGCTGATCCGCGCGAGAAACTGGAACACCGGAGCGGTGTCGTCCTTCGGCGGCGACTTCAGGAAATCCTCGAGATCGTTCCCTGAGGTGAAGTTGTCGTCGCCACCGCGCAGCAGGATCACGCGAACCGCCTTGTCTTCCTGCGCTTCGGCGAGTGCGTCGGCCATCGTCTGGTACATCGCCGCCGTCAGCGCATTCTTCTTCGCCGGGCGCGCGATCGTGATCGTCATCACGCCATCGGCGCGTTCCACTTGAATTTCGGCCACAACCGTCTCCTTTGACTTTCCTCTATCGGAATGAAAAAACGGTGCGCGAGCTCGTGGCCCGCGCACCGTCGCAGCTTGTCGTCGTGCTCCGCTTACAGGCGTTCGATGATGCCCGCCGCACCCATGCCGGTGCCGACGCACATCGTGACCATCCCGTACTTCAGGTTGCGGCGGCGCAGGCCGTGCACGACGGTCGCCGCGCGGATCGCGCCGGTCGCGCCGAGCGGGTGGCCGAGTGCGATCGCGCCGCCCATCGGGTTGACCTTCGACGGGTCGAGGCCGAGATCGCGCATCACCGCCAGCGATTGCGCGGCGAACGCTTCGTTCAGCTCGATCCAGTCGAGATCGTCCTGCTTCAGGCCGGCGGCCTTCAGCGCGGCCGGAATCGCTTCCTTCGGGCCGATACCCATGATTTCCGGCGGCACGCCACGCACCGCGAAACTCACGAAGCGCGCGAGCGGCGTCAGGTTGAATTCCTTGAGCACCTTCTCCGACACGACCAGCAGCGCGCCCGCGCCGTCCGACGTCTGCGAGCTGTTGCCCGCCGTGACCGAACCCTTGTTCGCGAACACCGTGCGCAGCTTCGCGAGGCCTTCGATCGACGTATCCGCGCGCGGACCTTCGTCGAGCTTGATCTCGCGCGTCTTCACGTCGACTTCGCCCGTCGCGAGGTTCGGGAAACGCTCGGTGATCGTGTACGCGGCGATCTCGTCGTTGAACTCGCCGGCCTGCTGGGCGGCAAGCGCCTTGCGGTGCGACTCGACCGAGAACGCGTCCTGGTCTTCGCGGCTCACCTTCCACTGCTCCGCGACGCGCTCGGCCGTCAGGCCCATCCCGTACGCGATGCCGAAGTCTTCGTTGCGATCGAAGATGTGCGGCGACATCGACGGCTTGTTGCCCATCATCGGCACCATGCTCATCGATTCGCAGCCGCCCGCGAAGATCGCGTCCGATTCGCCGACGCGGATGCGGTCAGCCGCCATCGCCAGCGCCGTGATGCCCGACGCGCAGAAGCGGTTGACCGTCACGCCGCCGACCGTCTGCGGCAGGCCCGCGAGCAGCGCGCCCATGCGCGCGACGTTCAGGCCCTGCTCGGCCTCCGGAATCGCGCAGCCGATGATCGCGTCTTCGATCAGCTTCGTGTCGAAGCCGGGCACCTGCGCCACCGCCGACTTGAGCGCGTGGACCAGCAGCTCGTCCGGGCGCGTGTTCTTGAAGACACCGCGCGGGGCCTTGCCGATCGGCGTGCGGCTGGCGGCGACGATGTATGCGTCTTGCAATTGTTTGCTCATTTGAGACTCCTTGCCTTATCCGCTCGCTCAGTTACGCACCGGCTTGCCGGTCTGCAACATGCCCATGATCCGTTCCTGCGTCTTCTGCGTGCCGAGCAGCTCGACGAACGCACGGCGCTCCAGCGCGAGCAGCCACTGCTCGTCGACCAGGCTGCCGGCTTCGACGTCGCCGCCGCACACGGCTTCGGCGATGCGGCTCGCGATCAGGTAGTCGTGGTCGCTGATGAAGCGGCCGTCACGCATGTTGACGAGCGATGCCTTGATCGTCGCGATCGCCGAGCGGCCTGCCACCGGCACGTCCTTCGCGCGCAGCGGAGCGCGGTAGCCGGTTGCGGCCAGCGCGCGCGCTTCCTTCTTCGCGGTGTCGAGCAGTTCGAACACGTTGAAGATGATCGTGTCGGAAGGTTTCACGTAACCCATCGCACGGGCATCGTGCGCGGACGCCGACACCTTCGCCATCGCCGCGTTCTCGAACGACTTCGTGACGAACTTCAGGATGTCGGTGGTCGCGTTCGCGGCCGTTGCGGCATCCGCTGCGCGCAGCGCCGCTTCCTTCAGGCCGCCGCCCGCCGGCACGAGGCCGACACCCACTTCGACGAGACCGATGTAGCTCTCGACGTGCACGACGCGCTTCGCGCTGTGCAGCATCAGCTCGCACCCGCCGCCGAGCGCGATGCCCGACACGGCTGCGACGACCGGCACGTTCGCGTACTTCACGCGCAGCATGCCTTCCTGGAACTTCTTCACGAACGGCTCGATACCCTTCGCGCCGCCCATCATGAACGCGGGCATCGCCTCTTCGAGGTTCGCGCCGGCCGAGAACGGGCCGCCCGGCGTGCCGAGCTTCAGCGACGTCGGCTGCCAGATCACCACGCCCTTGTAGTCCTTCTCCGCGAGTTCGATGGCCTGCACGAGGCCGTCGATCACGCTCGGTCCGATCGTGTTCATCTTCGACTTGAACGACACGATCACGACGTCGTCTTCACCCGCACGGTCGTCGACCCACGCACGCACCGCGTCGGTCTCGAACAGCGTCTTGCCGTACGTCTTCGGATCGGCACCCGCTTCGCCGAGCAGCGGCGCGCGGAACACCTGCTTGTCGTAGACCGCGAGGTCCGAACGCGGCACGAAGCGCTTCGCTGCCGGCGCCCACGAGCCTTCGGCCGTGTGCACGCCGCCCTTTTCCGCAACCGCGCCTTCGAGCACCCACGACGGCAGCGGCACGTTCGCGAGCGCCTTGCCGGCCGCGATGTCTTCCTGCACCCACTCGGCGACCTGCTTCCAGCCGGCAGCCTGCCAGCCTTCGAACGGGCCTTCGTTCCAGCCGAAGCCCCAGCGGATCGCGAGGTCGACGTCGCGCGCGTTGTCGGCGATCGATTCGAGATGCACGCCGATGTAGTGGAACACGTCGCGGAAAATCGACCACAGGAACTGCGCGTGCGGATGGTCCGTTTCACGCAGCAGCTTCAGGCGTTCCGCCGGCGGACGCTTCAGGATGCGACCGACGGTTTCGTCCGCCTTCGCGCCTGAATCCACGTAGGTGCCCGTCTTCGCGTCGAGCACCTTGATCGCCTTGCCTTCCTTCTTGTAGAAACCACCGCCCGTCTTCTGGCCGAGCGCGCCCTGCTTCACCAGTTCGGCGAGCACGGCAGGCGTCTGGTAGACCGGGAAGAACGGATCGTCGGCGAGGTTGTCCTGCATCGTCTTGATCACGTGCGCCATCGTGTCGAGGCCGACCACGTCCGCGGTGCGGAACGTCGCCGACTTCGCGCGGCCGAGGCGGCTGCCCGTCAGGTCGTCGACTTCGTCGAAGCGCAGGCCGAACTTCGCGGCCTCGGTGATCACCGCGAGGATCGAGAAGATGCCGACGCGGTTCGCGATGAAGTTCGGCGTATCCTTCGCGCGCACGACGCCCTTGCCGACGATGCTCGTCAGGAACGTCTCGAGCTGGTCGAGGATCTCCGGACGCGTATGCGCGGTCGGGATCAGCTCGACGAGGTGCATGTAGCGCGGCGGGTTGAAGAAGTGCACGCCGCAGAAGCGCGACTTCAGCTCGTCCGAGAAACCTTCGGACAGCTTCGTGATCGACAGGCCCGACGTGTTGGTCGCGAAGATCGCGTTCGGTGCGATGTGCGGGGCGACCTTCTTGTACAGGTCGTGCTTCCAGTCCATCCGCTCGGCGATCGCCTCGATCACGACGTCGCACTCGGCGAGCTTCGCGATGTCGTCTTCGTAGTTCGCTGCTTCGAGGTACTTTGCGTCGTCCTTCACGCCGAACGGTGCGGGCGACAGCTTCTTCAGGTTCTCGATCGCCTTCAGCGCGATCGCGTTTTTCGGGCCTTCCTTGGCCGGCAGGTCGAACAGCAGCACCGGCACGCGTGCGTTGATGAGGTGCGCGGCGATCTGCGCGCCCATCACGCCGGCGCCCAGCACGGCGACCTTGCGAATCAGGAAATTGCTCACGGGATGTCTCCGGATAGTGTCGTGCAGCGCGGAATGTGAGGGCTGCACGGCGAAGTGAGTACCAGGAACCGTTGCGTTCGGGCGGCGCGGCACGCGGCGCGCCCCGCCCGGACTCGCGTCAGAACAGCGATTCGTCGACTTCCATCAGCGTCTTCGAGCCGGCGCGTGCGGCGCGGATCGTCGACGCCGTCTCGGGCAGCAGGCGCGCGAAGTAGAAACGCGCCGTCGCGAGCTTCGACTTGTAGAACGGATCGCCCGACGCTTCCTTGTCGAGTGCGAGGCGCGCCATGCGCGCCCAGAAGTACGAGAACACCAGGTGGCCGACGGTGCGCAGGTACGGCACGGCGGCAGCGCCGACTTCGTCCGGGTTCTGCATCGCCTTCATGCCGATTTCCATCGTCAGCTTCTGCACCTTGTCGCCGATGTCCGCGAGCGGGTTGATGAACTCGGCCATTTCCGGCTTCACGCCTTCGGCTTCCGCGAATTCGGTGACGAGCTTGCCGAACTTCTTCAGCTTCGCGCCCATGTCGCCGAGCACCTTGCGGCCCAGCAGGTCGAGCGACTGGATCGAGTTCGTGCCTTCGTAGATCATGTTGATCCGCGCGTCGCGCACGTACTGCTCCATGCCCCACTCGGAGATGAAGCCGTGGCCGCCGTAGATCTGCATCGCGTGGTTGGTCGACTCGAACGCGTTGTCGGTCAGGAACGCCTTGATGATCGGCGTGAGCAGCGCGACGAGGTCGGCCGCTTCCTTGCGCACCGCTTCGTCAGCGTGCGACAGTTCCTTGTCGATCTGCAGCGCGGACCAGTACGTGAATGCGCGCGCGCCTTCGGCGTAGGCCTTCTGCGTGAGCAGCATGCGGCGCACGTCCGGGTGCACGATGATCGGGTCGGCCGGCTTGTCCGGTGCCTTCGGGCCCGTCAGCGAGCGCATCTGCAGCCGTTCCTTCGCATACATGAGCGAATTCTGGTACGCGACTTCCGTGAGGCCGAGGCCTTGCATGCCGACGCCGAGGCGCGCGGCATTCATCATCACGAACATCGCGTTCAAGCCCTTGTTCGGCTCGCCGACCATCCAGCCCTTCGCGCCGTCGAGGTTCATCACGCACGTCGAGTTGCCGTGGATGCCCATCTTGTGCTCGATCGAGCCGCACTTGATGCCGTTGCGCTCGCCCGGCTCGCCTGCTGCGTCCGGAATGAACTTCGGCACGATGAACAGCGAGATCCCCTTGGTGCCCTGCGGCGCTTCCGGCAGGCGCGCGAGCACGAGGTGGACGATGTTTTTCGACATGTCGTGCTCGCCGCTCGAGATGAAGATCTTCGTGCCGCTGATCGAGTACGAGCCGTCGCCGTTCGGTTCGGCCTTGGTGCGCAGGATGCCGAGGTCGGTGCCGCAGTGCGGCTCGGTCAGGCACATCGTGCCCGTCCATTCGCCCGACACGAGCTTCGGCAGGTATTGCTGCTGCAATTCCGGCGCGCCGTGCGCGTGCAGGCATTCATAGGCGCCGTGCGACAAGCCCGGATACATCGTCCAGGCCTGGTTCGCCGAGTTCAGCATTTCGTAGAGCGCGTTGTTCACGAACGCGGGCAGGCCCTGGCCGCCGTAGTCCGGATCGCAGCCGAGTGCCGGCCAGCCGGCCTCGACGTACTGCTGGTAGGCCTCCTTGAAACCGGTCGGGGTCTTCACGACGCCGTCGCCTTCATACGTGCAGCCTTCGCGATCGCCGACCTGGTTCAGCGGGAACAGTACCTCGGAGCAGAACTTGCCCGCTTCCTCGAGGACCTGGTTGATCGTGTCGGCGTCGAGGTCCGCATGCTTGGGCATTTGCTTGACTTCGGCTTCGACGTTCAGAAGCTCGTGCAACACGAATTGCATGTCGCGCAGCGGCGCGGCGTACTGTCCCATGACTCTCTCCAAAGGTGGGCAAAACGGCTCGAGCTCCTGGCGGGCGGATCACGCGCCGCTAACGGCTCTCGCTCTGATACGAAACAATCGTCTTTTCCAGCGCGGCCCACGTGAGGCGCACGGCGTCCGGCGAATGCAGGAAGCGTGCGTCGTGATGCAGGCCGAGCGTGAAGCTGTACAACTCGAAGAGCATCAGGTCCGGATCTGTATCCGCACGCAGATGGCCTTCTTCCTTCGCCTGCGAAATGGCACGCAGCATCGCGGCACGCCAGGCCGTCACGCTTGCGATCAACTGCTCGCGCACGGGGCTGTCAGGCCGGTCGTCGTACTCGACCGCACCGCTGATGTAGATGCATCCGGTCGTCACCTCCTGGATGCGCTTCTCCGTCCAGCGGGCCAGCATCGCCCGAAGGCGCGGCAAGCCTCGCGGCTCGCGCAGGCTCGGAAAGAACACCTCGTTTTCGAAACGATGGTGATACTCGCGAACGACCTCGACCTGCAGGTCCTCACGCGATCCGAAGTGCGCGAACACACCGCTCTTGCTCATCTGCATGCGCTCGGCCAGCAGGCCGATCGTCAGCCCCTCCAGCCCGTCACGGCTGGCGAGGTCCAAAGCAGCTTCAAGTATCGCGGCACGCGTCTGTTCGCCTTTTCGCATAGCTATTTCTGTAACCGTTCGGGGGTTCGAATAAAATCGAACGGCCGTACTATTATTGAGTGCGGCCGCTCGCGAAACAAGGAAATTATTAGAAACCGGTGTCTAACCGAGCCGCTATTTTGCGCGATTCCGGCGGGACCGGAGCGGCTTTTCCGCACGAACGTGCGGACAGATTTTTTGAAGCGAACGCTTAGTCTTCGTCAGTCGTAACCACCGACCGTCAGCGCCTTCATCACGAGGCGATACGCCGTGTAGGCGAGCCAGTTCAGCATGCGCTCGATGCGCGGGCGCGCAGCAAACCGGGCGGGGTCGATTTCCCGGCCGTCGGCAAACGCGGCCGCGATCGCGTCGCGCAGTTCGTTCGTAACAGCATCGTAGCGTACCAGCACGACATTCGCCTCATTGTTCAACATCAGGCTCAGTGCGTCCAGGTTCGACGAACCGACCGTCGCCCAGTTGTCGTCGATCACGGCCACCTTGCCGTGCAGCATCGTCTTGTCGTATTCGGCCACGCGCACGCCCGCGCGTAGCAGCGCGTGATAGAGGAACGGCACGGCCGTATCGAGGGCCGCGAATTCCTTGCGGCCGACCAGGATCCGCACGTCGACGCCGCGTCGCGCGGCGCCCGTCAGCGCACGGCGCAGCTTGCGCCCCGGCATGAAGTACGGATTGGCGAGGAGGATCCGCTGGCGCGCCTGGCCGATCGCCGCGAGATACGCCTTTTCGATCGCGCGGCGGTTCACGACGTTGTCGCGCGCGACGAACGCGACGCTCGGCTCCGTCACGACCCGCAGCGCGCCGGCCTTGACCCACCGGTGGCTGCGCATCCAGCGCCGGAACATGTCGGGAAATGCTTCGCCGGCATGCAGCCCGGCCGCGTATTGCGCATACGGCTTGTGGCCGAACATGATCCGGTGCCACTGCAGTTCGAACGCGGCACGCACGTCGGATACTGCCGGCCCCGCCATCTCGACGGCGAAATCCCAGCGCGGAAACGGCAGCGTGGCGCCGCCCTGCGCATAGTCGTCGATGATGTTGATGCCGCCGCAGAACGCGACTGCATGATCGATCACCGCGAGCTTGCGATGCGTGCGCGAAAAGCCGAAGCGACCGAACAGGAAACGGTTGTAGATGCAGTGCTCGACGCCGGCTGCCACCCACGTATCGAACAACGGCAGGCGCGCCGTGCCGATGCCGTCGGTGATTACGCGCACACGCACGCCGCGCTGCGCCGCGCGGATCAGCGCGTCCGACACCGGCCGGCCGGCCGCGTCGTCGCAGAAGATGTAGGTTTCGAGCATCACCTGCTCGCGGGCGGCATCGATCCGCTCGATCAGTGCCCGGAAGAACTCGCCGCCGCCTTCGCACAACCGCACGGTATTGCCCGACGTGAAGGCGAGCCGCGACGCGGAACCGCGTTCCTGCAGGAACATCTGCCGCAATTGCGCGAAGCGCTTGCGGGCTTCCGCCGTCATGCGGACGAGCCGTGCGGCGCGCGCGACAGTGCCACGCGCGCGGGCAGTTGCAGGATCGCCTCGGCGTTCGACGGCGAGAAGCAGCGCGCGGCCGCCTCGCGGAACGGCAGCCATGCATGGTCGACATGCTCGCGCGGCGACAGCGTCACGTCGACGCGATGCGGCACGCACAGGCCGAACCAGTGCTCGACATTGCGCGTGACGCCCGGTGCATAGCGGTGCAGGTATTGCGGATAGATCGTGTATTCGATCTTGTGGCGCCAGTCGACGAGCGCACTGGCCGGCACTTCCGGCGTGCCGACTGCGATGCCGGTCTCTTCGGCCACTTCGCGCGCGGCGGTGAGCGCGAGCGGCTCGTCGAGCGCGTCCTTCGAGCCGGTCACAGATTGCCAGAAATCAGGCTGGTCGGCACGCTTGATCACGAGCACATCGAGGTCGGGCGTGTAGATCACGACGAGAACGGATTCGGGGATTTTCGGCGGCTTCGTCATCTTTGTTTCATGCAGCACGGGGCCGCGCGCCGGGCAAATGCTCCGAACGTGCGGCAAGTGCTGCGACTGTACCGCAAAAAACGAAAAAGGCGCATCGCTGCGCCTTCTTCATGTGCGTCGTGTGCACGTGGACGCACACACGGCCGGGTACGAAGCGCGTTACGCCTTCGGCTGTTCCGGCTGACGCAGACGGATGTGCAGTTCGCGCAGCTGACGCTCGTCGACCGGGCTCGGCGCCTGCGTGAGCAGATCCTGCGCACGCTGCGTCTTCGGGAACGCGATCACGTCGCGGATCGAATCGGCGCCGGCCATCATCGTGACGATGCGGTCGAGACCGAATGCGATACCGCCGTGCGGCGGCGCGCCGTACTGCAGCGCGTCCAGCAGGAAGCCGAACTTCAGTTGCGCTTCTTCCGCACCGATCTTCAGTGCACGGAACACCTTGCTCTGCACTTCCTCGCGGTGGATACGCACCGAGCCGCCGCCGATTTCCCAGCCGTTCAGCACCATGTCGTAGGCCTTCGCGAGGCAACGGCCCGGATCCGTCTCGAGGTACTCGAGGTGCTCGTCCTTCGGGCTCGTGAACGGGTGGTGAGCCGCGACGTAGCGTGCATCTTCGTCGTCGTATTCGAACATCGGGAAGTCGACGACCCACAGCGGCTTCCAGCCGGCCTGGACGAGGCCGTTCGCCTTGCCGAATTCCGAATGACCGATCTTCAGGCGCAGCGCGCCGAGGCTGTCGTTGACGACCTTCGCGCGGTCGGCCGCGAAGAAGATGATGTCGCCGTCTTCCGCGCCGGTGCGCTCGAGGATCGCCGCGATCGATGCGTCGTGCAGGTTCTTGACGATCGGGCTCTGCAGGCCGTCACGGCCCTTCGCCTTCTCGTTGACCTTGATCCATGCGAGGCCCTTCGCGCCGTAGATGCGCACGAATTCGGTGTAGCCGTCGATGTCGCCACGCGACAGCTCGCCGCCCTTCGGCACGCGCAGCGCCGCGACACGGCCGTCCTTCGCGTTGGCCGGCGTGCTGAACACCTTGAAATCGACGTCCTTCATCGCGTCGGTCAGCTCGGTGAATTCGAGCTGCACGCGCAGGTCCGGCTTGTCCGAACCGAAACGCGCCATCGCTTCCGAGTACGGCATCACCGGGAATTTTGCGTCGAGCTCGACGTCGATCGTCGTCTTGAAGATGTGACGGATCATGTCTTCGAACAGGTCACGGATTTCCTGCTCGCCGAGGAACGACGTTTCGCAGTCGATCTGCGTGAATTCCGGCTGACGGTCGGCACGGAGGTCTTCGTCGCGGAAGCACTTGGTGATCTGGTAGTAACGGTCGAAGTTCGCGACCATCAGCAGTTGCTTGAACAGCTGCGGCGACTGCGGCAGCGCGAAGAACTGGCCCGCGTTCACGCGCGACGGCACGAGGTAGTCGCGCGCGCCTTCCGGCGTGCTCTTCGTCAGCATCGGCGTTTCGATGTCGATGAAGCCCTGCTCGTCGAGGTACTTGCGCGCTTCGATCGCGACGCGGTAGCGCAGGCGCAGGTTGTGCTGCATTTGCGGACGGCGCAGGTCGAGCACACGGTGCGTGAGGCGCGTCGTTTCCGACAGGTTGTCGTCGTCGAGCTGGAACGGCGGCGTGACCGATGCGTTCAGCACGTTCAGTTCGTGGCACAGCACTTCGATCTTGCCGCTCTTCAGGCCGGCGTTGACCGTGCCTTCCGGACGGTTGCGCACGAGGCCCTTGATCTGCACGCAGAACTCGTTGCGCACGCCTTCGGCGGTCGCGAACATTTCCGCGCGATCCGGGTCGCACACCACCTGCACGAGGCCTTCACGATCGCGCAGGTCGATGAAGATCACACCGCCGTGATCGCGGCGGCGCTGCACCCAGCCGCACAGCGACACGGTTTGGCCCAGCAGGTGTTCGGTCACGAGACCGCAGTATTCAGTACGCATCGACATGATGTTTGCTTTCGTTCGGTTTGATCAACGGGCGCCGCAACGCGCGGCCCGGGCGATGATTCTTTACTTACAGCGGCGGCTCGACGGGGCGGCGTGCAGGCGCCGGAGCCGGCGCCGGGGGCGCCACCACGCCCATCGAGACGATGTACTTGAGCGCGGCATCGACCGACATGTCGAGTTCGATGACTTCGCTCTTCGGCAGCATCAGGAAGAAGCCCGACGTCGGGTTCGGCGTCGTCGGGATATAGACGCTCACGTATTCTTCCGTCAGATGATTGAGCACGTCGCCGCCCGGCGTGCCGGTCAGAAACGCGATCGTATACGACCCGCGACGCGGGTATTCGATCAGCAGCGCCTTGCGGAACGCGTTGCCGCTGCTCGACAGCAGCGTGTCCGACACCTGCTTGACGCTCGTGTAGATCGGCCCGACGACCGGGATGTGACGCACCACGGCGTTCCACCACGTGACGAGCTTCTGGCCGATGAAGTTCTGCGTGGCCAGCCCGACGACGAAGATGAACGCGAGCGTCAGCACCGCGCCGATCCCCGGCAGATGGAAGCCGAGCAGCCGCTCGGGCTGCCACGATTCGGGCAGCAGGAGCAGCGTCTGGTCCATCGTGCCGATGATGAGGCCGAGCACCCACAGCGTGATCGCGAGCGGGACGAGAACCAGCAAGCCGGTCAGGAACACCGTTTTCAGGGTCGTCTTTTTCATCATCTGCCGTCAATGAACCGCGCCGGCGGCGCGGGTTGGTCGCAGCCCGGCCGGGCCGCGACGGTCAACTGCTGGCGGCGGGCGCTGCAGCCGGGGCGGGCGCGGCGCTCGTCGTCGTGCTTTCGGAACTGCTCGATGCAGCCGGCGCGGCCGCAGCGGGGGCGGCTTCCATTGCGCCAGCCGGGGCTGCGTCGCCCGATGCCGTCGCCGGCGCGCTGGTGCCGCCCGAACCGCCGCGGAAATCGGTGACATACCAACCCGAACCCTTCAGCTGGAAGCCCGCAGCGGTAACCTGCTTGCGAAAGGCATCCTTCCCGCATTCCGGGCACTGCGACAGCGGCGCGTCGCTCATCTTCTGGAGCACGTCCTTCGCGAAACCACACGCTTCGCATCGATAGGCGTAGATCGGCATGATATTTTTCCCGCGGAAACTGGAAACGGCTTGCAAAACCTTGAATTATAGCCGAAACCCTGCCGCACTCCGGCAACGGCCGCGACACCTGCGCATCAGCGGCGGCGCCACGTGAGCCAGCGCTCGTTCCCCTCGAACACGGGCAGCGAATCGGTTACAGGCAAATCCTCGACCAGCTCGAAGTGCGGCGTGAGCAGCGCATCGAGTTCGGCACGCTCGATTCCGAACGGCGGCCCCTTCGGTTTCGCCATCAGGAAGAAATAGCCGGCCAGCAATCCGTCAGCAGGCAGCAGCTCGGCCATGCGCGCCGCATAGTCGGCACGCATGGCCGGCGGCAGCGCGCACAGGAACGCACGCTCGTACACCCACTGCACGTCGAACGGCGGCCGGTACGCAAAGAAATCGGCCTGTTCGACGACTTCCGCGTGCGCGCCGAGCTGCGCCTTCGCGGCAGCCACCGCCTGCGCGGCGAAATCGATCGCACGCACGGGCCAGCCGGCTTCGGCCAGCCACCCGGCCTCCTGCGCACTGCCGCAGCCGGGAATCAGCACCGCGCACGGCTCGAGCCGATGCGCGAACACGCTGAAACCCTCGGGCACGCCACCGAATTCCCACGGCGTCACGCCACGCTCGAAACGCTCGTTCCAGAACGATGCGTTGCCGGGATCGCGCGTCGTGAAATCGGCGGCTGACGGTATGGCGGGTTGCTTCGGATCGGCCATCGCCCTGCTCCTATCGGTCATGTGCCGTACGCGAGCGCCAGCAGCACACGCGCGACGAGCGCCCCGACGCCGACGGCGAGGCCGAAGATCAGCAGCGCCTGCAGCAGCCGGTTCGTCCGCTTCTGCTCGACGAGGACCTGGCGCATCAGGTCTTCGCTCGCGGCCCGCGGCGCGTCATGGCGCGCGGCCATCGCGTGATGGATCAGGCGCGGCAGTTGCGGCAGCGTCTTGCTCCATTGCGGCGCCTCGACCTTGAAGCGCTCGTACCAGCCGCGCAGGCCGATCTGCTCGGTCATCCAGCGCTCGAGGTACGGTTTCGCGGTCTTCCACAGGTCGAGCTCGGGGTCGAGCGAGCGGCCGAGGCCCTCGACGTTCAGCATCGTCTTTTGCAGCAGCACCAGTTGCGGCTGGATCTCGACGTTGAAGCGGCGTGACGTCGAGAACAGCCGCATCAGCACTTGGCCGAGCGAGATGTCCTTCAGCGCGCGGTCGAAATACGGCTCGCACACCGCGCGGATCGCGCTTTCGAGCTCCTCGACGCGCGTTTCGGGCGGCACCCAGCCCGATTCGAGGTGGAGCGTCGCCACGCGATGGTAGTCGCGCTTGAAGAACGCGAGGAAGTTCTGCGCGAGGTAGTTCTTGTCGAAATCGGACAACGCGCCGACGATCCCGAAATCGAGCGCGACGTAGCGGCCGAACGTGTTCGGATCGAGGCTCACCTGGATGTTGCCCGGGTGCATGTCCGCGTGGAAGAAGCCGTCGCGGAACACCTGCGTGAAGAAGATCTCGACGCCTTCGCGCGCGAGCTTCTTGATGTCGACGCCGGCCGAACGCAGCGTCTCGACCTGGCTGATCGGCACGCCGGTCATGCGCTCCATCACGAGCACCTGCGACGTCGAGAAATCCCAGAACATCTCGGGCACGAGCAGCAGGTCGAGGCCCGCGAAGTTGCGGCGCAGCTGGCTGCCGTTGGCGGCCTCGCGCATCAGGTCGAGCTCGTCGTGCAGGTACTTGTCGAATTCGGCGACGACCTCGCGCGGCTTCAAGCGCCGGCCATCGGCCCACATGCGCTCGGTCCAGATCGCGATGTCGCGCATCAGCGCGAGGTCGGAGTCGATCACGGACAGCATGTTCGGGCGCAGCACCTTGACGGCGACGGCCTTGCCCGCGTGCTGGCCCTGCTTGAGCTTCGCAAAATGCACCTGCGCGATCGACGCGCTCGCGACCGGCTCGCGCTCGAATTCGTCGAACAGCTCGTCGACCGGCGCACCGAGCGACTTCTCGATGATCCCGATCGCGACCGCCGAATCGAACGGCGGCACCTGGTCCTGCAGCTTCGCGAGTTCGTTCGCGAAATCGACCGACAGCAGATCGCGGCGCGTCGACAGCACCTGGCCGAACTTCACGAAGATCGGGCCGAGGCTTTCGAGCGCGTGACGCAGCCGCACGGCAGGCGGATCGGAGTAGCGGCGGCCGATCGTCGTGATCCGCAACAGCAGCTTCACGCGCCGGTCGTCGATCCGGGACAGCATCACTTCGTCGAGACCAAAGCGGATGACGGTGTAGACAATCTTGATGAAACGGAAAATGCGCATGCCCTGCGGCCCTCAGTGCGCGCCGCGCGGGTCGGAACCCGTGCGCGCGCCGATTTTTTGTTCGAGTCGCTCGACCCGCTTTTCGACCCGTGCGAGCGCATCGCGTGCGCGCGCCAGCTCGGCGTCGAAGCCGCCGAGCGACGCGCGCCGGACGACTTGCGGGTTCTCGTCGAGCCAGTATTCGGCGACGGAATCGAGCACGTTGCGGCCGGTGCGGCGCGCGCGCGCGCCGGCGTCGCGCACGACCGTCGCGATCCGGTGTGCCGCCGCGTCGCCGACCAGCTTCGCGAGATCTTCTTCAGGTTCCCAGCGCAGGTGCTCGGCCAGCTTCGCGATCTGCGTCGCGAATTCCGCATCGCCCTCGATCTTCACGTGTTTCATCACGGCCGCCTGGCCGCCTTGCAGGAACGCGGCGACCGTGTCGCCGGCAAGCGCGATCGACACGTCGACCTGTTGCGCATCGTGCGCGTCGACGGCCGACAGATAGCCGTCGGGCTGCACCAGCAGCGTGAGCGTCACGGGAGGCACGTCGATGCGGGCAGTCTTGCCCGAATAGGGAATCAGGCGGTCGCGCGCCCACGATTCTCGGGCGAGCAGGTGATTGACAGCAGCAGCAAAAGGCTTGGCGGCAAAGGTCATCGGGCTGGGAAAGAAAAAACCCGCGCAGGCCGGGCGCCCACGCGGGTTTCTATTGTAACGTCGGATCGTCGGCAGACCGTGGCTGACCGCACACCCGGGCGGCAAGCGGTCGCAGTGCGGCGGCCGTTGCCCGGGTGCCGGCGGCGCGGGCCGCCGGTCACGCTCAGTGCGTGTTGATCTGCTGGATGCCCGCGAGCAGCCAGCCCTGACTGCCCGACTTCGACAGGTTCCACACCTCGTCGAACGGCGCGGCCGACGCATTCGCCGATTCGCGGATCAGGCCGTGGAAGCGCACGCTCGCCGACTGCTCGATGCCGCGATCCTCGATCGCGACCAGTTCCGCGTCGAGCTGCACGACGTCGGTCTGGTTCGATTCGTTGCCGCGCGAATCGAGGTCGATCTTGATCTCGGCGAACATTTCCGGCGTCGTGAACTCGCGGATGTCGGCCAGGTTGCCCTGGTCCCACGCGGCCTGCAGGCGCACGAAATAAACCTTCGAGCTGCGCAGGAACGCTTCGGTGTCGAAGCCGGCCGGCACCTGGAGCGGTGCTGCCGCAGCAGCCGCTGCCGCGCCGGTGGCCGCGGCACCGCCACCGAACACGCCTTGCGCTTCGTTCGCGTAGCTGCTGCCGCTACCCGAATAGTTGCTGCCGGTGCCGCCCTGCTGGAACGACGGGCTTTGCGAGTAGCCGCCCGACGACGACGCCGAGCCGCCGACCGAGTAGGCCGGCTCCTGCGGACGACGGCGGTTCATGAACTTGCGGATCAGCCAGATGCCGACCGCCGCGAGCAGCGCGATCACGATGACGTTCGCCATCATGCTCGCGAATGCGCCGCCCAGGCCGAAGTGCGACAGCAGCGCCGCGATGCCGAGACCGGCTGCGAGGCCGGCGATCGGCCCGAGCCAGCGCGAGCGGTTGGGCTGCGCGGCCGGCGCGGGCGCGGCCGGATTCGCACGCTGCGCCTGCGACGGCGCGGCCTGCTGCATCGGCTGCTGCGCGGGCGGCGTGGCCTGGCGCTGCGTGACGGTGGAGTTCTGGCGGCCGATGCTGCGCCCGCCGCCCATGCGCTTGGCTTCGGCGTCGAGCGATGCGAACGTGCCGGCCGTGAGCAGGCCGACCATCAGCAGCGTGCCGACCCGTCGAGCCCACGGCTTCGACGGCTTGCTACGGTTGAACAACGAACGCGATTCGAACATCAGTTTCTCCGGATGTAAGACAAATGTATGGAAAGAGCCCCTTAGTACTTGGCTCCCATGTGTAAAGCTACCACGCCACCTGACAAATTGTAATATTTGACGGCATCGAGGCCCGCTTGTTCCATCATCGTCTTCAGCGTGTCCTGATCGGGGTGCATCCGGATAGATTCAGCAAGATACCGATAACTTTCAGCATCTTTCGCGAACTTGTCGCCAAGCCACGGTAATACTTTGAAAGAATACAGATCGTACGCCTTTTTCAGCGGATCCCAGACTTTCGAGAATTCCAGCACCATCACGCGGCCGCCGGGCTTCGTCACGCGGCGCATCTCGGCCAGCGCGGCATCCTTGTGCGTCATGTTGCGCAGCCCGAACGCAACCGTGACCACATCGAAGTAGTTGTCCGGAAAGGGAATTTTCTCCGCGTCGCACAGCAGCGACGGCGTCACGATGCCCTTGTCGAGCAGCCGGTCGCGGCCGACGCGCAGCATCGATTCGTTGATGTCCGTGTGCCAGACCTCGCCCGTCGGCCCGGCCGCCTTCGCGAACGACCGGGTCAGGTCGCCGGTGCCGGCCGCAAGGTCGAGCACCTTGAAGCCGGGGCGCACGTTCGCCTGCGCGATCGTGAACGCCTTCCACGCGCGGTGCATGCCCGCCGACATCAGGTCGTTCATCAGATCGTAGTTGCTCGCGACCGAATGGAACACACCCGCCACTTTCTTCGCTTTTTCGTTTTCCTCGACGCTTTCGAAGCCGAAGTGGGTTTTGCTCATCGCGTTGATCCTCAGTAAATGGCAAGACGGCGCCGAGCGGGCGCCGTCGAATTTCAGTGGCAGTGGCCGTGCGACGCGGAGGCCGCCTGCATCGGGGCGTCGCGCTCGACGCCCGCCGCCTTCAGTTTGTCGAAATAGTCGCGCCACAGCGCGTCCTGCTGCGTCGCCAGCTCGTACAGGAAATCCCACGAGTAGATGCCGGTCGAATGGCCGTCGGAGAACGTCGGCTGCAGCGCGTAGTTGCCGACGCCCTCGAGCGCCGTGATCGTCACTTCGCGCTTGCCCGTCTGCAGCGTCTCCTGGCCGGGCCCGTGGCCGCGCACCTCGGCCGACGGCGAATACACGCGCATCAGCTCGAACGGAATCCGGAAACTGTCGCCGTTCGGGTACTGCAATTCGAGCACGCGCGAAACCGCGTGCACGACGACGCCGGACGGAATCGGCGTCGTGGAAGTCAAACCGCTCATGGCTGCCTCGAATCGGTCATGCGTTGAATTTCCTCGCGCACCGCATTGTGCAGCAGCGAGGCCTGCGCCGCGCGCGAGCGCAACAGCGCCTCGGACACGCTGCGCTGGCGCGGCGCCCATACGGGCTGCGGGAAGTGTGCGTCGTTGGAAAAGCGCGGGATCACGTGCCAGTGCACGTGCGGCACCAGGTTGCCGAGGCTCGCGAGATTCACCTTGTTCGGCTGCATCACGCGGCGCACGGCCCGCTCGACCGCGTAGACCACGCGCATCAGATGGGCCCGCTCAGGTTCGCCGAGATCGGAGAATTCGGCCACGTGCGCACCCCAGATCACCCGGCAGAAGCCCGGATACTCGTGCTCGCCCGTCGCGAGGACGACACGCAGCGCATCGTCCTGCCAGAGCACTTCGCCGCCGTCTTCACGGCAAAACACGCATTCCATCGTCGCTCCCATGTGGACGGGCGCCGGCATGCTGCGCCGGCGCCCGCTCGTTCCTGGCCCGGTCGGGCGGTCGTCATGCCCGCATTAGACCAGTACGCGCTCGATCCCGCCATTGTTCGCACGTGCGACATAATCGGCCATCCAGTTCTCGCCGAGCACCTGGCGCGCAATTTCGACCACGATGTAGTCGGCTTCGAGGTTCGCGTCCTCGCTGTAGCGCGACAGGCCCTGCAGGCACGACGGGCAGCTCGTCAGGATCTTCACGTCCGGGCCGTTCGCGGCCGCGGCGGCCGGCGCCGGCGCGTTGCCGGCCACGACGGGGATGCTGCGCAGCTTCGCGGCACCCTTGCGGATCTCCTCTTCCTTGCGGAAGCGGACCTGCGTCGACACGTCCGGGCGCGTGACCGCGAGCGTGCCCGATTCACCGCAGCAGCGCTCGTTCTTCTCGATCTTGTAGCCGTCCTTTTCCGAGCCCATCAGCTCGTTGACGAGCTTTACCGGGTCCATCGTCTTGATCGGCGTGTGGCACGGGTCGTGATACATGTAGCGCGTGCCCGTCACGCCATCGAGCTTCATCCCCTTCTCGAGCAGGAACTCGTGGATGTCGATGATCCGGCAGCCCGGGAAGATCTTGTCGAATTCGTAGCCGGCGAGCTGGTCGTAGCAGGTGCCGCACGACACCACGACCGTCTTGATGTCGAGGTAGTTGAGCGTGTTGGCCACCCGGTGGAACAGCACGCGGTTGTCGGTGACGATCTTCTCGGCCTTGTCGTACTGGCCCGAGCCGCGCTGCGGATAGCCGCAGCACAGGTAGCCCGGCGGCAGCACCGTCTGCACGCCGGCTTCCCACAGCATCGCCTGCGTGGCCAGCCCGACCTGCGAGAACAGGCGCTCGGAGCCGCAGCCCGGGAAGTAGAACACCGCTTCCGAATCGACGGTGGTCGACTTCGGATTGCGGATGATCGGCACGATCTTGTTGTCCTCGATGTCGAGCAGCGCGCGCGCCGTCTTCTTCGGCAGGTTGCCCGGCATCTTCTTGTTGACGAAGTGGATCACCTGCTCGACCATGGGCGGCTTGCCGACCGTTGCGGGCGGATGCTGCGTCTGCTTCGTCACGACCTTCTTCAGCATGTCGTTCGCGAAGCGCTGCACCTTGTAGCCGGCGCCCATCATCACGCTGCGCGCGACGTTGATCGTCTGCGGGTTGGTCGCGTTCAGGAAGAACATGCCCGCCGCATTGCCGGCGTTGAACTTCTTCTTGCCCATCTTGCGCAGCAGGTTGCGCATGTTCATCGTGACGTCGCCGAAGTCGATCTTCACCGGGCACGGCGTCGCGCACTTGTGGCACACCGTGCAGTGGTCGGCCACGTCGTTGAACTCGTCCCAGTGCTTGATCGACACGCCGCGGCGCGTCTGTTCCTCGTACAGGAACGCCTCGACCAGCAGCGACGTCGCGAGGATCTTGTTGCGCGGGCTGTACAGCAGGTTCGCGCGCGGCACGTGCGTCGCGCACACCGGCTTGCACTTGCCGCAGCGCAGGCAGTCCTTCACCGAATCGGCGATCGCGCCGATGTCGGACTGCTTCATGATCAGCGACTCGTACCCCATCAGCCCGAAGCTCGGCGTATACGCGTTGCGCAGATCGGCGCCTTCGAGCAGCTTGCCCTTGTTGAAGCGGCCGTTCGGGTCGACACGCTGCTTGTACGCGCGGAATTCGGCGATCTCGTCGTCGGTCAGGAACTCGAGCTTCGTGATGCCGATGCCGTGCTCGCCGGAAATCACGCCGTCGAGCGAACGCGCGAGCGTCATGATGCGTGCAACCGCCGCGTGGGCGTCCTGCAGCATCTCGTAGTTGTCGGAGTTGACCGGCAGGTTGGTGTGGACGTTGCCGTCGCCCGCGTGCATGTGCAGCGCGACGAACACGCGGCCGCGCAGCACCTGCTTGTGGATCGCCTGCGCCTCGTCGAGGATCTGCTTGAACGCGCCGCCGTTGAAGATCGCGCGCAGCTCCGCGCGGATCTCCTGCTTCCACGAGATGCGGACCGTGCGGTCCTGCGTGATGTGGAACACGGTCGCGCCCGGCTGCTCGTCCGCGCGATCGGCGAACTTCTCGGCAAGCGCCTCGTAGCCGAGCTGCACGAGGTAGTGCTGCGCCTCGCGCAGCGGCTGGTCGAGCCGGTCGCGCACGAATTCCCAGCGTGCGCGCACGCGCTTGAGCAGCTCCAGCGCCTGCTGGACGCGGTCTTCGAGCAGTTCGGCGCTCGGGATCTCGTTCGCGTCGTCGGTCTTGCCGAGCGGCAGGTTGCCGGCACGGAAAAACGCTTCGAGCGCGTCGACGAGCTGCAGCTTGTTCTTCAGCGACAGCTCGATGTTGATCCGCTCGATGCCGTCGGTGTACTCGCCCATCCGGTTCAGCGGGATCACGACGTCTTCGTTGATCTTGAACGCGTTCGTGTGCTTCGCGATCGCGGCCGTGCGGCTACGGTCGAGCCAGAAGCGCTTGCGCGCCTCCGCGCTGACCGCGACGAAGCCTTCGCCGCTCTTGCCGTTCGCCATCCGGATCACTTCGGACGTGGCGTGCGCGACCGCATCGGCATCGTCGCCGACGATGTCGCCGATCAATACCATCTTGGGGAATGCATTGCGCTTGCTCTTGGTCGCGTAGCCGACCGCGCGCAGGTAGCGCTCGTCGAGGTGCTCGAGGCCCGCGAGGATCGCGCCGCCCTGCTTCGACGTTTCGAACAGGTAATCCTTGATCTCGACGATGCTCGGGATCGCCTCGCGCGCCTGGCCGAAGAATTCGAGGCAGACGGTGCGCGTGTGCGCGGGCATCTTGTGCAGCACCCAGCGCGCGGACGTGATGAGCCCGTCGCAGCCTTCCTTCTGCACGCCCGGCAGGCCGGCGAGGAACTTGTCGGTCACGTCCTTGCCGAGCCCTTCCTTGCGGAACCGGCGGCCTTCGATCTCGAGCATCTCGCTCTTCAGCAGCTTCTCGCCCGGCGCGTAGGCGCCGTCGAACCACTTCAGCTCGAAACGCGCGACCGCGATGTCGTGGATCTTGCCCTGGTTGTGCTCGTGGCGCGTGACTTCGAGCCAGTTGCCGTCCGGGTCGACCATCCGCCACCAGGCCAGGTTGTCGAGCGCGGTGCCCCACAGCACGGCCTTCTTGCCGCCCGCGTTCATCGCGACGTTGCCGCCGATGCACGATGCGTCGAGCGAGGTCGGATCGACCGCGAACACGTAACCGGCCGCTTCCGCCGCCTCGGTCACGCGGCGCGTGACGACGCCCGCGCCGGAGAAGATCGTCGGCACCTTGTGCGCGACGCCCGGCAGTTCGGTCAGCTCGACCGCACCGAGTTGCTCGAGCTTTTCGGTGTTGATGACGGCGGAGAACGGCGTGAGCGGCACCGCGCCGCCCGTGTAGCCGGTGCCGCCGCCGCGCGGGATCACGGTCAGGCCGAGCTCGAAGCAGGCCTTGATGAGGCCGGCGATCTCGGCTTCGCTATCGGGGGTCAGCACGACGAACGGGTATTCGACGCGCCAGTCGGTCGCGTCGGTCACGTGCGACACGCGCGACAGCCCGTCGAAACGGATGTTGTCCTTCTGCGTGCAGCGGCCGAGCGCCTTGGTCGCGCGGCGGCGCAGGTCGGCCATCTTCTCGAATTCGTCGGCGAACTCGTTGACCGCGCGCTGCGCGGCGGTTTCGAGCATCTCGACGCGCGAGGCGCGCTCGCGGCCCGCGTCGTCGCGGTGCTCGGTGAGATCCGCGCTGCGGCGCTTGCCGATTTCGGTGAGGCGGTGGTTCAGCGCCTCGATCAGCAGCGCGCGGCGCTTCGGGTTGTCGAGCAGGTCGTCCTGCAGGTACGGGTTGCGGCGCACGACCCAGATGTCGCCGAGCACCTCGTACAGCATCCGTGCCGAGCGGCCCGTACGGCGCTCGGCGCGCAGCTCGTCGAGCACCGACCACGCCTCTTCGCCGAGCAGGCGGATCACGATCTCGCGATCCGAGAAGGACGTGTAGTTGTAGGGAATCTCGCGCAAGCGGGGCGCGGGGTCGGCGGCGACGGCGGCGGCCGCGCCATGCGGATCGAAAACTTGTGGTGCGTTCATGTTCGGACGACTCGGAGGGCCGATACACCGTGCACGGGCGTCGGCAAGCGCGTGGGCGCAATCTTGGGGAAATCTGTTCTGTTACCAGGCGCGCGGCTGTCCTTCATGGGGCCGGAGCGGGCGACTCGCCCCTCCTGGCCGGCGACAGGGCCTGGCGGCACTCGGAACGATCAGCACGATCGCGCGCGGCGCGCATGCCGTTCGGCCGCGGGGCTGGCTGCGCGCGGCGTCGGCTTCAACGGTGCGATCCGAGGGTGCCTCTGCATCTTCCGATCCTTGATTCAAAACGGAATTCTAACCCATGATCGGGCCACGCGTGACACGTCGGACAGGTCGTGGGGCTATCCCCGCGAGCCGCGCCAGGCCTGGCTCGGCGCGATTTCGTGCGATCATTCGCCGTCCGTCCGGTCGGTAACCACGCGGTTAAGCCGGTCAAAAAAGCAGCGCGAGCGCGCCGACGACCCGCCCGTACGGCCTCGTGAGCACGCGCTCGGCATGCCGCTTGCGTGCAGGCAGACCCTTGGCGCTATCATTGATCCTTTACCGTCTGCTTCCGCACTGCACGCGAGCGCCCATGGCATCCCACGATTACCTGAAGAAAATCCTCACCGCGCGCGTCTACGACGTCGCGATCGAGACGGAACTCGAATCCGCCCGCAACCTGTCGGCCCGGCTGCGCAACGCCGTTTACCTGAAGCGCGAGGACAACCAGCCGGTGTTCTCGTTCAAGCTGCGCGGCGCGTACAACAAGATGGCGCACATTCCGGCGGAAGCGCTCGCGCGCGGCGTGATTACGGCGTCGGCCGGCAATCACGCGCAGGGTGTCGCGTTCTCGGCGGCCCGGATGGGCGTCAAGGCCGTGATCGTCGTGCCGGTCACGACGCCGCAGGTGAAGGTCGATGCGGTGCGTGCGCACGGCGGCCCGAGCGTGGAGGTGATCCAGGCCGGCGAGTCGTACAGCGACGCGTATGCACACGCGGTCAAGGTGCAGGAAGAGCGCGGCCTCACGTTCGTCCACCCGTTCGACGATCCGTACGTGATCGCCGGCCAGGGCACGATCGCGATGGAAATCCTCCGCCAGCATCAGGGCCCGATCCACGCGATCTTCGTGCCGATCGGCGGCGGCGGGCTCGCGTCCGGCGTCGCGGCCTACGTGAAGGCGGTGCGCCCGGAGATCAAGGTGATCGGCGTGCAGGCCGAGGATTCGTGCGCGATGGCGCAATCGCTGGAAGCCGGCAAGCGTGTCGAGCTGAGCGAGGTCGGCCTGTTCGCGGACGGCACCGCCGTGAAGCTGGTCGGCGAAGAAACCTTCCGGCTCTGCAGCGAATACCTCGACGGCGTCGTGACGGTGAACACCGACGCACTGTGCGCGGCGATCAAGGACGTCTTCCAGGATACGCGCAGCGTGCTCGAGCCGTCCGGCGCGCTCGCGGTCGCGGGCGCGAAGCTCTACGCGGAACGCGAAGGCATCGAGAACCAGACGCTCGTCGCGGTCACGTCCGGCGCGAACATGAACTTCGACCGGATGCGCTTCGTCGCCGAGCGCGCGGAAGTGGGTGAAGCGCGCGAAGCCGTGTTCGCGGTCACGATCCCCGAGGAGCGCGGCAGCTTCAAGCGCTTCTGCTCGCTCGTCGGCGACCGCAACGTCACCGAGTTCAACTACCGGATCGCCGATGCGCAGGCCGCGCACATCTTCGTCGGCGTGCAGATCAAGCGCCGCGGCGAATCGGCCGAGATCGCCGCGAACTTCGAATCGCACGGCTTCCAGACCGTCGACCTGACGCACGACGAGCTGTCGAAGGAACACATCCGCTACATGGTGGGCGGCCGTTCGCCGCTCGCGCTCGACGAGCGCCTGTTCCGCTTCGAATTTCCGGAACGGCCGGGCGCGCTGATGAAGTTCCTGTCGTCGATGGCGCCGGACTGGAACATCAGCCTGTTCCACTACCGTAACCAGGGCGCGGACTACAGCTCGATCCTCGTCGGGCTGCAGGTGCCGCAGGCCGATCGCGCCGAATTCGAACGCTTCCTGGCGGCACTCGGGTATCCGTATGTCGAGGAGAGCGCCAACCCGGCTTACCGCCTCTTCCTGTCGTAAAGGCGTCACGCATGAATCCCGAACATTCCCCGCTCGGCAAGGCCACCGTCTACGCCGCCCAGTACGACGCGTCGCTGCTGTTCCCGATCCCGCGCGCCGGCGCGCGCGAACAGCTCGGCATCACGTCGGCGCTGCCGTTCTTCGGCACCGACATCTGGAACGCCTACGAACTGTCGTGGCTCAACGCGCGCGGCAAGCCGCAGATCGCCGTTGCGACGTTCTACGTGCCGGCCGAATCGCCGAACATCGTCGAATCGAAGTCGTTCAAGCTGTATCTCGGCTCGTTCGCGCAGACGAAGTTCGATTCGATCGACGCGGTGCGCGACGCGCTGAAGCGCGACGTGTCGGCGGCGTGCGGCGCGACCGTCTCCGTGCAGCTCGTGTCGCCGCACGATTTCGGCAAGCTCGAGATGGACGAGCTCGACGGGCTGTCGCTCGATCGGCTCGACCTCGACACCGACGTGTACGAACCCGATCCGTCGCTGCTGTCGGCCGCTGAAGACGAAGCGCCGGTCGAGGAAACGCTCGTGTCCGACCTGCTGCGCTCGAACTGCCCGGTCACCGGCCAGCCCGACTGGGGCAGCGTGCAGATCCACTACGTCGGGCCGCAGATCGATCACGCGGGCCTGCTGCGCTACATCATCTCGTTCCGCAACCACACGGGCTTTCACGAGCAGTGTGTCGAGCGGATCTTCCTCGACATCCTGCACGCGTGCAAACCGGTGAAGCTCGCGGTATATGCGCGCTATACGCGCCGCGGCGGGCTCGACATCAACCCGTTCCGCACCAACTACAACCAGCCGATGCCGGACAACGCGCGTAATGCGCGGCAGTGACGGCGGCGGGTAGCCGCCGCATGTCGCGGTCCGCAACACGCGACGGCAACCCCAAACGAAACAGCCCGGCCGGGTTCAACCGGCCGGGCTTTTTTTCATTGCGCGGAGAAGCGTGGACAGCCTGCTGTCACCGGCTCACCGGCCGCTCCGGGAGAATCTTCACCAGGCGCAACAGGTAGCCGTCGGGATCCTGCACCAGCATCTCGACCTGGCCATGCTCGATGTCGCCCTCCCGATACCAGGACGTGCGCGGCTCGACGAACGGCACCACGCCCGCGACGCGAATCCTGTCGAGGATGGGATCGAGCGCGTCGACCTCGATCTGAAAGTTGACCCCGCGCCCGAACGGCGGCTCCAGCGGGCCGGTCAGCCAGCTCTCCGGACTGTACCGCTCGAGCATCAGCTGGGCCCGCCCGATTTCAAGATAGGCGAACCCGTCTTCCGGACGCTCGAAGCGAATCCGGAATCCGAGCACGTCGCGATAGAAGCGAATGCTTCCGGCAAGGTCCGAGCAGATCAGCTCCGGCACCAGTGCAGCCCATTCCATGCATGTCCTCTCCGTACGGTCATGCGGCACATTACATGAACGGGCGGAATGCGTTGCGGCGGTTGCGACTACGGGCGCGCGAGCGCCGCCCGTCGATCGACCGGTGCCCGCACGTGACAAACGGGCCCGACGCACGTGAATGCGCCGGGCCCGTTGCGTAGCGGCTTGCCGCGGCGACGTTACTTCGCCGGCGCCTTGTACGCGATGCAGTCGACCTCGACCTTGCAGTCGATGACCATGCTCGACTGCACGCACGCGCGTGCCGGCGGATGCTCGCCGAAGTACGAAATGAACACCTTGTTGAACGATGCGAAATCGCGCGCGTCGTCGAGCCACACGCCGCAGCGCACGACGTGCTCGAGGCCGTAGCCGGCTTCCTTCAGGATCGCGATCACGTTCTCGATCGTCTGCTTCGACTGCGTGACGATGCCGCCTTCGACGACCTCGCCGTTCACCATCGGCGTCTGGCCCGACACGTACAGCCAGCCGTCGGCCTCGACCGCGCGTGCGAACGGCATCACCTGGCCGCCCGTGCCCTTCGCTTCGCCTACGCCATATCGCTTCATCGTTTCACTCCTTGTTTCGGTTACGGATGCGCGCACCGACGACGGCGCGCGCGGCAGATCGGACAACCACCGCGTTCAGAACGCGGCGTCGGCACTCGCCGGCACGCGCTCGCCGCGCGCGACGAAGCCGCCGGCGCGCTCGCCGGTCGGCTGGCCGTTTTCATAAGTGAGCACGCCGTTCACCCACACGGCGTCGATCCCGTGCGCGGGCTGCTGCGGCTTCTCGAACGTCGCGGCGTCGATCACGCTAGCCGGGTCGAACAGCACGAGATCCGCGTGGTAGCCCACGTGCACCTCGCCGCGCCGTGCGATCCCGTAGCGGCGCGCGGACAGCGACGTCATCTTGCGGATCGCCTCCTCGAGCGGCAGCAGGTTCGTGTCGCGCACGTAGTGGCCGAGCACGCGCGGGAACGCGCCCCACAGCCGCGGGTGCGGCAGCGGATCGTTCGGCAGGCCATCGGAGCCGACCATCGTCGCGGGATGCGACAGGATCCGGCGCACGTCATCCTCGGACATGTTGTGGTACACGGCGCCCGCCGGGCGGATGCGCTGCGCGGCTTCCTGCTCGGTCACGCCCCACTCGGCCGCGATCGCCTTCAGCAGCTTGCCCGCCACTTCCGGATGCGGCTCCGACCACGTGATCGTGATGTCGATGTCGCCCGTCACCTGCTTCAGGTCGAGCGTCGACGAGCTGCGGCTGTACGGATAGCAGTCGCAGCCGACCGGCTGGTAGCGGCGCGCGCCTTCGAGCGACGCGAGAACTTCGGTGCTGCGCCCCCAGTTCGACGGGCCCGCGCACTTCAGGTGCGAGATCACGACCGGCACGCGCGCATGGCGGCCGACCTGGTACGCCTCTTCCATCGCGTCGAGGATCGCGTCGAACTCGGTGCGCATGTGCGTGGTGTACAGCGCGCCCGCATTCGCGAGCGGCTCGGCGAGCGCCATCACCTCTTCGGTGGGCGCCGCGAACGCGGAGCCGTACGCGAGCCCCGACGACAGGCCGAGCGCGCCGTTCGCGAGCGCCTCCTCGAGCTGCGCGCGCATGCCGGCGATCTCGCCGTCGGTCGCCGCGCGGTCGAGGCGGTCCATCTGGTTGTTGCGCAGCGCCGTGTGGCCGACGAGCGCCGCGACGTTTACGGCCGGACGTGCGCCGTTCACGGCCGCGACGTAGTCGGCGAAAGTCGGGTACTGGAACGCACCGCGCTCGCCGAGCAGGTTCATCGGATCGGGCGGATCGCCCGCGAGCGTTACCGGCGACGCGCTGATCCCGCAGTTGCCGACGATCACGGTCGTCACACCCTGCGAGATCTTCGGGATCATCTCCGGTGCGCGGATCACGTGCGTGTCGTCGTGCGTGTGCACGTCGACGAAGCCCGGCGCGAGCGCGCGGCCGTTCGCATCGACGACGTTTTCGGCAAGCCAGTTCGACAGGTTGCCGATCGCCGCGATCAGGCCGTTGCGGATCGCGACGTCGCGCATGACGGGCGGCGCGCCGGTACCGTCGTAAAGCTGCGCGCCGACGATCAGCGTATCGGCGGCTTCGGGATGCGAATGCATGGTCAGTCTCCTACCGGTTGACGGTCTCCGCCGCCGCGGTGCGCATCGAGCGCGTGCTTGATACGGCGCAGCGATTCTCGGCCCGCATCGCCGAGCCGCAATGCGACTCCGGTGACGAGCACGTCGATCGCCATCATCATCGCGTAGCGCGATGTCGACGGCTTGTAAATGAAATCGGTTTCGAACGCGACGACCGGAATCAGGTGGTCGGCCAGCTTCGCGAGCGGCGAAGCCGGCGCGGTGATCGCGATCAGCTTCGCGCCGTAGCGCTTCGCGAGCCGGCAGCTCTCGAGCAGCTCGGGCACGCGGCCGCTCACCGACAGCGCGACGACGACGGTGTCGCGCGACAGCGTCGCGGCCACCATCCGCTGCAGCACGCTGTCCTGGTAGCTCGCGACCGGCCGGCCGAAGCGCACGAGCCGGAAGCGCAGCTCGTCGGCGAGCGCGGTCGAGCCGCCGCCCTGCCCGTACACGTAGGTCATCTTCGCGCCGGCGAGCAGGTCGGCCGCTGCCTCGAACGACGTATTGCGCAGCAACTGATGGTTGTGCGCGAGCGCCACGCGAATCTCGTCGTAGACCATCGACGCGGGGCTCGCGTCGGCGGCCGGTGCGTCGTCGGACGGCACCAGAAAGCGCTGGCCGACGGCCGCCGCCTGCGCGACGAGCACCTTCAGTTCGCGCACGTCGCGGCAGCCGACCGCTTTCGCGAAACGCGTGACCGTCGCGACGCTGACCTCCGCGTCGCGTGCCAGCGCACCGATGCTGGCATGCGCGGCGCGCGCGAGATCGGCGAGGATGAACGCGGCGACCTTGCGCTCGGCTTCGCGCAGCTCGGGCGCGCATTCGGCGATCCGCGCGACGATGTCGAGGACCGACGGAGCGGCCGGAGCCGGATGAAGCTCGGCCGCGAGCGGGGCGGACGGAGTGGCGGGCGTATTCATCTGCGGAAATGAGTTCGAAGCTCGATGTTACTAAATAACATCACCGCGCCGATGCTACTTTCTGTACCATCGGCGTGTCAACTTCAGTGCAATGCATAGTGATGATGGAGCGGGATGACATGAAAGTTACAAACTATCAGGAAGCGACGATCGATCCGTTCGGCAAGGGCCTCGGCAATCTGCCGAGCGCGAGCGTGCCGCTCGGCGAAGCAGGCCGCCTCGAGTGGAACCTGCTTGCGGAAGACGTCAGCCTGCCGGCCGCCGTGCTTTACGAAGATCGCATCGAACACAACCTGAACTGGATGCAGGCATTCGTGCAGAAGTACGGCGTCAAGTTTGCGCCGCACGGCAAGACGACGATGGCGCCGCAACTGTTCCGCCGCCAGCTCGACGCCGGCGCGTGGGGCATCACGCTCGCGACCGCGCACCAGACGCAGGCCGCGTATCACGGCGGCGTGCGCCGCGTGCTGCTCGCGAACCAGCTGGTCGGCCGCCAGAACATGACGATCATCGCCGGGCTGCTGTCCGATCCCGATTTCGAATTCTTCTGCCTCGTCGATTCGGCGGAGAGCGTCGACCAGCTCGGCCGCTTCTTCGGCGCGCTGAAGAAGCCGCTGAACGTGCTGCTCGAGCTCGGCGTGCCGGGCGGCCGCGCGGGCGTGCGCGATGCCGCGCAACGCGAGGCCGTGCTCGCCGCGATCGCGCGCTATCCGGACACGCTGAAGCTGGCCGGTATCGAACTCTACGAAGGCGTGCTGAAGGAAGAAGGCGAGATCCGCACGTTCCTGCAGGAAGCGGTCGCGCTCACGCGCGAGCTGGCCGAGGCCGGCCGCTTCGCGCGTACGCCGGCGATCCTGTCGGGCGCCGGTTCGGCGTGGTACGACGTGGTCGCGGAGGAATTCGCGAAGGCGTCGAACGCCGGCTTCGCGGAAGTCGTGCTGCGTCCGGGTTGCTACCTGACGCACGATGTCGGCATCTACAAGAAGGCGCAGACCGACGTGTTCGCGCGCAACCCGATCGCACGCACGATGGGCGAAGGGCTGCTGCCCGCGCTGCAGCTGTGGGCCTACGTGCAGTCGGTGCCGGAGGCAGATCGCGCGATCGTCGCGCTCGGCAAGCGCGACGCGGCATTCGACGCGGGGCTGCCGGAGCCGGCGCGCCACTTCCGCCCGGGCCGCGACACCGCGCCGCGCGACGTCGCCGCCGCCGAAGGCTGGGCCGTCACCGGGATGATGGACCAGCACGCGTACCTGCAGATCCCGCCGGGCGCGGACGTGAAAGTCGGCGACATGGTCGCGTTCGACATCTCGCACCCGTGCCTGACGTTCGACAAGTGGCGCCAGGTGCTCGTGCTCGATCCGCAGTTCAGCGTGACGGAAGTCGTCGAAACCTTCTTCTGACGCCCGTCGCACACATCGTGCCCGACCGCCCCGCCGCTCGCGCGGGGCGGCCGTCACGCGCGCTTCAAGCGGCCGGAGTACACTGCGCTTTCGTCCTCGGAGCCCCGGGCGGGCGTTGCACTTGCCTGTCGTGCGGGCCCTCAACGCAGCTCCACTGGAGAAAGCCATGGCCGCGAAGAAGATCCTGTTCCTGACCGGCGATTTCGCCGAAGACTACGAAACGATGGTGCCGTTCCAGGCGCTGCAGGCCGTCGGCCACCACGTCGACGCAGTCTGCCCGGGCAAGCGCGCGGGCGACAAGATCAAGACCGCGATCCACGATTTCGAGGGCGACCAGACCTACACCGAGAAGCCCGGCCACCAGTTCACGCTGAACGCGGCATTCGACGACGTCGACGCATCGCGCTACGACGCGCTCGCGATCGCGGGCGGCCGCGCCCCCGAATACCTGCGACTCGATCCGAAGGTGATCTCGCTCGTACGCGAGTTCGCCGAAGCCGGCAAGCCGATCGCCGCGATCTGCCATGCGGCGCAACTGCTCGCGGCCGCCGACGTGATCCGCGGCAAGCGCATCTCGGCCTACCCGGCCTGCGCGCCCGAGGTGAAGCTCGCGGGCGGCGAATACGCGGACATCCCGGTCGACGCGGCCGTGACCGACGCGCCGTTCGTCACCGCGCCCGCGTGGCCCGCGCATCCGGCGTGGCTGGCGCAGTTCCTCGTGCTGCTGGGCACGCGCATCGAGCTTTGAACCTGAAGTGAATTGAGATGAGATGAAGGGCCGGGCCGGCGGCGTGTTCGCGCCGCCCTGCCCCGTGCTTCAGCGTGCGGCCGGCGTCGAGCCGACGTCTGCGATCCGCGACTCCAGCATCGCCAGCGCGCCCGACAGCGCATTCAGCACGTCGTCCGGCAATTGCGCCATCGTCTGCTCGAGAAACGCCTTGCGGCGCGGCAGGCACGCATCGAACGCGGCGCGGCCGTCGTCCGTCAGCGTCACGTTGGTCACGCGATTGTCGCGTGCATCGGATTCACGCTGGATCCAGCCGAGCGCGTCGAGCGACTTCAACTGGCGCGTGAGCGCGCCCGGATCGACGCGCAGCACTTCGACGAGCTTCTTCTGCGACGAATGCCCGCCCATCGTGTGCAATGCGACCATGATCCGCCAGCGCGGCATCGGTTGCCCGACGTGCGCCTCGAACGCGGTCATGAACGCGCGATACGTGCGTCCGAATTGCTGCAAGATCGCGACGCGGTCCTGTTCTTCCATGCGCTCAGTTCTGTTCGTTCAATCGTTCAGTCGGCCGCGACATGCGGTTCGATCTTGTGCCGCAGCGCGATCGGCGGCACGCGGCGGCACTGCCACACCGACACCACGGCGACGACCGCCGCCATGGCGACGCCCAGGTGAATCGCGCCGACGAGCGATTCGCGGGCCGCTTCCAGCAGCAGCGCGCCATTATGCCCGGCGCGCGTCAGCTCCGCGACGAGACCGCCCTGCGCCGCGCGATCGATCAGGATCTGCGGATCGGCGAGCTGCGCATGCCACTGCATCGCATGGTCGGCCGACAGCGCATCGCGCACGCCGCCCGAATACATCTGGTTGACGAGCGTGCCGGTGAGCGCGGTGCCGACCATTCCGCCGACCATCCGCAGCGACTGCAGCAGCGCCGTCGCGATACCGAGATGCTCGCGGCCGGCCGTCTGCTGCGCGAAGACGGTGAGGTTCGGCAGCACGAAGCCGAGCCCGATGCCGCCCGCGACCATCAGCGCCATCAGCACCCACTTCGGCGTCGTGTGGGTCGACACGACGATGCCCGCACAAGTGATCGCGAACAGCACGAAACCGACGTGCAGCATCGCGTTCGGATTGCGGATGCGCGTGACGACCCGGCCGTTCATGATGCTGCCGATCGTGATGAACACGACGAGCGGCGTGATCACGAGCCCCGCCTCCTTCGGCGACATTCCGAACCCGCCCTGGAACAGCAGCGGCGCGTAGAACAGCAGCGAGAACATCGAGAAGCCGGCGAGGATCGCCAGCACGAAGAGCGCCGACAGCGCGCGGTTGCCGAACATGTCGAACGGCAAGATCGGCTGCGCGCAGCGCCGCTCCCAGTGCCACAGGCCGAAACCGGCCGCGACCGCGACGACGAGCAGCAGCGACGCCCAGCTCGCGACGCCGTACTTCGGCAGCCATTCGACGAACAGCTGCAGCGCGCCGAGCGACAGCGCGATCAGCAGCGCGCCCGGCCAGTCGAGCCGCATCTTGCGATCGTGCTCGACATGGCGCAGGTGCGGCAGGTAGCGCCACACGAACAGCAGCGACAGCAGGCCGACCGGCAAATTCACGTAGAACACCGAGCGCCAGCCGAACGACTGCGTCAGCACGCCGCCGAGCGACGGGCCGACCGCGTTCGCGATGCCGAACGCGGAGCTCATCAGCACCTGCCAGCGCAAGCGCACGACGGAATCGGGGAACAGGTCGGGAATGCACGCGAACGCGGTGCCGACCAGCATCCCGCCGCCGATCCCCTGCAGCCCGCGCGCGAGCACGAGCATCAGCATGTCGTTCGCCATCCCGCACAGCACCGACGCGCCGGTGAACACGACGATCGACGCGATGACGAACGGCTTGCGGCCGTAATAATCGCCGAGCCGGCCGAAGATCGGCACCGTGATCACGGAACTGAGCAGGTACGAGGTCGCAACCCATGCGTACAGGTCGAAACCGCGAAGCTCGGCAACGATGGTCGGCAACGCGGTGCCGACGACGGTCTGGTCGAGCGCGACCAGCATGGTGACAAATGAGATCCCGATCATCGCCAGCAGCGATTCGCGGAACGGCAGGACTTGCCCGCTCGAATGGTGGGCGGCAGTATGGACGGCCATTTTTTGTTGGCGCAACTTTTGACGAGTCAAACAATCTCAAAATTCTAGCACGCCGGAGTAATCTAGGCCGGTGACGGTCAAACCGGCTCAGACCGCCAAGGAGAAAGATGGAACCGATTTCAATCACCCCCGCGACCACACTGTCTCAGGAGGACCGGGACGCGCTGTGGCGCGCGAAGCAGGTGCTGGAAAGCCCGTCGCTGACGATGAAGCTGACGGGCATGCTCGGCGCGCCGGTCGAGAAAATGATCGCCCGGCTGCCGGATTTCGCGACCGGCAAGATCAACGACGCGACGCAGCTCGCGCTGCGCAAGTGCCTGAACATCGCGCTGCGCACGCTCGGCAAGCCGCCCGGGCCGGACGCCGAACCCGACAAGCCGAGCAACCTGCTGCACAAGCTCGCGGTTGCGACGACCGGCGCGGCGGGCGGTGCGTTCGGCTTTCTCGCGCTGCCGGTCGAGCTGCCGGTGACGACGACGCTGATCTTCCGCTCGGTGTGCGACATCGCGCGCAGCGAGGGGGAAGACCTGGGCTCGGTCGATACGCAGCTGCAATGCCTGGCCGTGCTCGGCATGGGCGGCAACCCGGACAAGCAGGAAGAGGACGCCGATTTCGGCTATTTCGTGCTGCGCGGTGCGCTCGCGCAGGCGATCTCGAAGGCGTCGTCCGACATCACGACGAAGGGCATCGCCGCGCACAGCTCGGCAGCCGTGTTCAAGCTCGTGCAGACGGTGGCGTCGCGCTTCTCGGTGCAGGTGACCGAGCAGATGGCCGCGAAGTCGATCCCGGCGATCGGCGCCGTGCTCGGCGCGACCGTCAATACGCTGTTCATCGACCACTTCCAGCAGATGGCGCACGGCCACTTCACCGTACGCCGGCTCGAGCGCAAGTACGGCTCGGTGGCCGTCAAAGCCGCCTATCAGGCGATCGACGCCTCGCCGGCGCGCTGAACCGCGCGTTCGACTGCGACGCGGCGCAGGAACGCGGCCGCGCGGTCGAGCGCGTCACGTGCCTCCGGCACCATCGGCGCGTACAGCTGCCACACGTGCGGCATGTCCGGCCACACCTCGATCTCCACCGCAACCCCGGCCGCCTTCGCCTTCTCGGCGACGCGGCGCGAATCGTCGAGCAGCACCTCGGTGCTGCCGACCTGGATATACAGCGGCGGCAGGCCCGCGAAATCCGCGTAGAGCGGCGATGCGTACGGGTTCGTGCCCGGCTCGTCACCCAGGTACAGCTTCGCGGCCTTCGCGAGCGCCGCGCCCGCGAACATCGGATCGGCGCCGTCGTTCGTGCGCAGCGTCGCGCCGGTGGCGGCCAGGTCGGTCCACGGCGAGAACAGGATCGCGCCGGCCGGCAGCGGCTCGCCGCGGTCGCGCAGCGCGACGAGCGTCGCGAGCGCGAGGCCGCCGCCCGCCGAATCGCCGCCGAGCACGATCGATTCGGGCGGCGTGCCGAGCGCCAGCAGTTGCCGGTACGCGGCCAGCGCATCGTCGAGCGCGGCCGGGAAGCGGTTCTCGGGCGCCAGCCGGTAGTCGAGCGAGAACGAGCGCACGCCCGCGCGCTTCGTCAAGCCGAACACGAGCGGACGGTGGGTCTTCGTCGAACAGAAGTAATAGCCGCCGCCATGGAAGTACAGCAGCGTGCGGCCGGGCCCACGGCCCGCAACCGAGTCGGTGCGCTCGAGCCATTCGCCGCGCAGCGGCGCGTCGCCCGGGCCATGGCACTGGCGCAATCGGTAGCCCGACGGCGCACGGCGCGGCACGATCATCCGCAGGTCGGTAAAGCGCCGTGCGCGGGCGGGATCGAGCACCTCGCGCGTGGTCTCGGGACGGAACTGCCAGCGCAGCAGCCAGCAGGCGAACTTGCTTTGCCAACTCATCGGACGCACTCCGTAATCACAGTGTGACGATGGTACGTGCGATCGCTTCCGCACCGCTCGACAGGTGCCTCTACATCAAACGCCGGCGCTCAGTTCGCCGGCATCACCTGGCCGCGGATCTCGCCGGCCGGGTGCTCCTTCGTATGGACGTTGAAGTACCACTTGCCGCCCATCAGGTCGGTGACCTGCGTGTCGGTGAGTTCCTTCGAGCCCTTGATCGGGCTCGCCAGGTCCTCCTTCGGAATCGGCACCTGCACGCCCGCGTTCTGGCCGACCGGCGCCGGCCCGTGGAAGTGCGCGGCGGTGGCCGGCCCCGTGAGGTGTTCGTAAGTGACCTTCCACTGCAGCATGTGCGTGGCCGTATCGTAGGTGGCCTCGACGTCGCCCGAGCCCTTGGTCGCCGTGGGCGGCACTTCACTCGACGGCTGGAGATTGGCGGACAGGCGCACCGTTTCGGCGGCGGCGCTGCCGGCGGCCAGCACGCCCGCGAGTAACGCGACCTGGAGCAAACGCAGCTTGAGCATGGACTCTCCTTGTACGACGTTGTACGCCGCCCGAGCGGGGGCGCCAGACATGATGGTAGTCGATCGCCGCCGGTCCGGGAGTCGACCGAACGGCCATGCAGCGAATCGCCGCACCGCGCCCGGCCGGCCCGCTCGCGCGGCGCACGGCGCGTCAGTCTGCATCAACCTGGAATGGACCTTTGCAGCCGGATGACTGAATCGGCGCGCGGCCTTTCGCTACACTTCGTCTCACAGTTGCTTGTTTCCTTCGTCCGAAGGAGTCTGCGAGTATTCACGCGGCCGCCCGGCCGCGTTTTTTTTGCGCACGCCGCCGTCGGATCCGGTTCACCCCGTATCAGGCACGACGAAGCGAGCGCACCGCTTCACGTCACGCGCGATAGCCCGGATCGATGCGATCGACCATCCGCTGCAGCGCGTCGAACGCGTCCTGCCCCGCGCCATGCTTCGGATCGAAATTCAGCGAATCGCGCACGCACCCCTCGAGCACCGACGGCGCGATCGGCAGCGCGTCGCCGATCGCATGCGTGGCGACCTGCACCTCACATGCGCGATTGAGCAGCCACATCAGCGAGAAGGTCTGCGCGAGCGTCGCGCCGATCGTCACGGGCCCATGGTTGCGCAACAGCAGCACCGGCCGCCCGCCGGCGCTCTCGACGATGCGCCGCCCCTCTTCGAGATGCACGGTGATGCCCTCGAAGTCGTGATAAGCGATCTTCCCGTACAGCTGCGCCGAATAAAAATTGGAGAACGACAGCCCGTCGCGCGAACAGCACACGGCCATCGTCGGCGTCGTGTGCACGTGCATCACGCAGTGCGCATCCGGCAGCGCCGCATGGATCGCGCTGTGGAACGTGAAACCGGCCGGATTGATCGGCCAGTCGGAATGACCGATCACGTTGCCGTCGATGTCGATCTTCACGAGGTTCGACGCGCACACCTCGCGGTAATGGAGCCCGAACGGATTGATCAGGAAATGCCCGTCCTCGCCCGGCACGCGCAGCGAGATATGGTTGTAGATCAGCTCGGTCCAGCCGAGATGATCGAAGATGCGGTAAGCCGCCGCGAGCTGCACGCGCGCCTGCCATTCGGCTTCGGAGAAACGGGCGGGACGCGTGAACGGCTGGTTCGGAACACGTTGCATGGGGGAACTCCGGTTGCGGGTGTGCGCGGCACGCGAGGCGCGGGCCGTACGCGGCACCGCCCTGCACGCCACATTAGTTGCGCACACAACCATATCACTCTTCCCCGCGCACCGGAAACGCGGGTTTAGCCGGAGCGCTTCCGTCCCCTTATAGCTGGTCGTCCACCGGCAGCAGCATGAACATGCCGGTCATCACGTTGCGCAGCAGCCCCGCATGCGGATCGACGTGATAGGTGGTCGGCTGGCCGTCGTCGATGCCCGTCCATTCGAGTTCGGGCGCCCCGCCGCCCGCCGGCGTCACGAGGCTCACGCGGTAGCTTTCATCCGGCCGGGTCACGCGCGCGAAGATCGTCGCGACCTGCTGCGCGAGCGCCGGGCTGTGAATCACGAGCGCCAGTTCGGTGTTCAGGTGCGCGGAACGCGGATCGAGGTTCATCGAGCCGATCACGAGGATCTTCCGGTCGATCACGTACGCCTTCGCGTGCAGGCTTGCCCGCGAGCGCGACCCGAACAGGCGCGCGCGCGGCTGGCCCGGCTGCGCCTTGAACTCGTACAGCTCGACACCGTGCCGCAGCAACGGCGCGCGATACGGACCGTAGCCGGCCTGCACGGCGACCGCGTCGGTCGCGGCGAGCGAATTCGTCAGGATCGCGACGCGCACACCGCGCGCGGTCGCCTCGCCGAGGATCTTCACGCCGGCGTCATGCGGCACGAAATACGGCGAGAACGCGAGGAATTCCTGCTGCGCCCCGCGCGTGAGTTCCGCCAGGCGCTGCATCGGCGGGCTCACGTACGCGTCGGTCGGCCGCGCGACCTTGTCGGGCGCGTCGACCTTGAACTCGGCCGGCGCCCACACGAGCGCGAGCTCGTCGCGCGCAATCTGCTGCGCGAGCGGCGTCGCGTTCAGCGGCTTCGCGTTGTATGGATCGGCATTCGTGCGCCAGTGGGCGCGCAGCTCGTCGCGCGTCGCGTCGAGGTCCTTCGGATCGAACGACTGGTGGTTCAGCACACGCAGCGGATAGCTGCTCGCGCTCGACCAGTACGTGTCGAAGCTCGCCGAGACGTCGTTCGTCACGGGGCCGGCGGCCAGCACGTCGAGATCGCGGAACTGCAGCGTCGGACTCGCGTTGAAGTATTCGTCGCCGAGATTGCGGCCGCCGACGATCGCGATCTGGTTGTCCGCGATCATCGCCTTGTTGTGCATCCGGCGCGTGAAGCTGTCGATGCGCGTGAAGAAATTGGCCGTGCGCTCGACCATGCGCTGCTGCGACGCGCCGAACGGGTTGAACACACGGATCTCGATGTTCGGATGCGTGTTCAGCGCGGCCATGATGCGATCGATGTCGCGGAAATTCAGGTCGTCGACCAGCATCCGCACCCGCACGCCGCGATCGGCCGCGTACAGCGCCGCGGCGAGCAGCAGCTTGCCGGTCGTGTCCTCGGTCGCGATGTAGTACTGCATGTCGAGCGTCTTCGTCGCGGCGCGTGCGAGCGCGATGCGCATCTGCAGCGCCTCGGCACCTTCCGGCAGCAGCCGGAAACCGGACTGGCCCGGATGCGCGGCCTCGGGCGCGGCCAGCGCATCGCGCAGCGGCGTCGCGGTATCGGGCGGCAACGCGTGGGAGACCGGGCGATCGAGCGTGGTGGCGGGCGGATGCGTCGCGCACGCGGCGACGAGCGACAGCAGCACACCGACGGCCAGTGCGCGGGCCGGGCGGCATGCGGCGCGCCACGACAGCGCGGCCGGTGCGCGCCGGATCAAAGAGGTGAACACGGAAACTTCCTCGACTTGCGGAACAAAAGGCCCGCATGCGCCGCGGCGCGCGGCTGGCGCGCGGTTCCGGCCGATTCTAGTGGGCGCCCGATGAACCGGTCAATCGCGCGGGCGACACCCGCACTGTCGAACCGCAGGCGTGCCGCCGACTGCCGGGCGTCGATACCCCGCCGCGCCGGAGGCGGCCGCTGGACGGGGCACGCGCGATAGCGGTCCAACCAATCAGGCACCATCGCCGCTGCGCTCGAAATGGCTGCGCACGTAGTCGATGTGCGTCTGCATCGCGGTGCGCGCCTCCTCCGGCCGTTGCGCGCAGATCGCGTCGCACACGACGCGGTGCTGCTGCAACAACAGCTCGGACGCCTGCTCGTCATGCGTCGTCATGCCCGCCACGTTGATCGAGATGTGCTCGCGCAGCATCCCGATCACGCTCGTATGCAGGTGCAGGAACATCGTGTTGTGCGACGCGAGCGCGATCGCCTCGTGCAGCTTCGCGTCGGTCGCGGCTTCGACGGCCGCGGCGCCGTTCGCGTGCGCGGCTTCGAGCTCGCGCAGCAGCGCACGGATCCGGCGCCGGTCGTTCGCATCGGCGCGCAGCGCGGCGAAATAGGCGGTCGCGCCTTCGAGCACGCGGCGGAACTCGAGGATGTCGTCGCGCAGCGCCGGATGATCGGCGACCAGCTGGCCCCAGGGTGATGCGATGCCGGCACGCAACTGGTCAGTCACGTAGACGCCCGCGCCGCGCCGGCTCTGCAGCAGCCCGCGCGCGACGAGCCGCTGGGTCGCCTCGCGCACCGTATTGCGCGCAACGCCGTATTCCTGCGCGAGCACGCGCTCGGCCGGCAGGCGTGCGCCGGCGGGCCAGGTGCCGTCGAGCAGCGCCGTCTCGATCTTGCGCATCACCACTTCGGTCCGGCCCCGTGCCGTCATCGCTGCCATCGTCGCGTCTCCCTGCGGAATGCCTGTCACGCCGATTGGCCCAACCAATTTGAGCTGCGGCGCCGTCGCGGGAATTATGCAGCGAAATCGTCGTCCCGCATCCGCATGCAGCGGCCGTCGAATTTGGAGCGAGACATGAACGAAAGGCAGTACCCCGCCGCCGCCGCCGCGCACGTCTATCTGTTCGCGACCTGCCTGGTCGACCTGTTCGTCCCCGAAGCCGGGCTCGACGCGGTCCGCCTGCTGGAACGCGAAGGCCTGACCGTCCACTATCCGCGCGGCCAGAGCTGCTGCGGGCAGCCGGCCTACAGCAGCGGCAATCCCGACGAAGCGCGCCGCGTCGCGGCCGCTCAGCTCGACCTGTTCGCCGAACCGTGGCCCGTGATCGTGCCGTCCGGCTCGTGCGGCGGCATGATCCGGCACCATTGGCCGGCGCTGTTTGCCGACGACCCCGTCCACGGCCCCAAGGCCCGTGCGATCGCGGAACGGACCTACGAACTCACCGAATTCCTCGTCCACGTGCTCGACGTGCGGCTCGATGCACTCGCCGCGCCGGCCGGCGCCGACGAGCGCGTGGTGCTGCACACGTCATGCGCAGCCCGCCGCGAGATGGGCACGCGTGTACACGGCGTCGCGCTCGTCGACGCACTGCCGGGCGTGACGCGCATCGAACACGAACGCGAATCCGAATGCTGCGGCTTCGGCGGGACGTTCTCGCTGAAGCATCCCGACATCTCCGGCGCGATGGTGCGCGACAAGGTTGCGTCGGCCTGCGCGACGGGCTGCGACCGGCTCGTGTCCGCCGACTGCGGCTGCCTGCTGAACATCGGCCACGCGGCCGACAAGTCCGGCGCGGCGCTGCCGGTCGAGCACCTCGCCAGCTTCCTGTGGCGGCGCACGGCAGGCGCCGCATCGCTGCGCGGAGACAAGCCATGAGCGCGCGCGACGCAATCCTCCAGCGGCTGCGCGCGGCCGCCCCGGGTGTGGCGGCCGCGGCCGCCCCCGCACTCGACGCGCGCATCGACACGCATTACGACACGCGCCGCGCGCAGAACGAGGCCGCGCACGATCCACACACGCTGGCCGTCACGATGCAGGCCGCGCTCACCGCGTCGCACGCGGACGTCTGGCGCGCGACCGGCGACGAATGGCCCGCGCAACTCGCCGCGCGGCTCGCCGAGGCCGGCGTGCGCCGCCTGCTGCTCGACCCGGCCCGCGCCGAATCCGCCGCGCTCGCCCGCGCGCTGCCCGACGCGGTCGCGCCGGTACCGTTCGACCGGCCGATCGACGCGTGGAAAACCGAACTGTTCGACACGATCGACGCGGGTTTCACCGTTGCGCGCTCGGGCATCGCGGCCACCGGCACCATCGTGCTCGCACCCGATGCCGGCACGCCGCGCACGGTGTCGCTCGTGCCGCCGCTGCACGTCGCGCTCGTCCACGCGAGCACGCTGCATCCCGACCTGCATGCGGCCGTGCACGCGGAGCGCTGGCAGGCCGGCATGCCGACCAACCTCGTGCTGGTGTCGGGCCCGTCGAAGACCTCCGACATCCAGCAGACGCTCGCCTATGGCGCGCATGGCCCGCGCCGCCTGTGGGTCGTGATCGTCACCGGTACGGCAGCCGGCCGCGCGGCCACCACCGTCAGCGAGGACATCCCGCGATGAGCGACCACACGCTGCAATTCGTCGCCCCCGGCGACTTCAAGACCCGCGCGCGCGCTGCGCTCGACGATCCCGCGCTGCGCAAGAGCTTTCGCGGCGCGATGGACTTCCTGCAGGGCAAGCGCGCAACGCAGTTCCCCGACGACGACGAGCTGCAGCAACTGCGCGACCTCGGCGAAGCGGTGCGCCAGCATGCGCTCGCGCAGTTGCCCGCGCTGCTCGAACGGCTGGAGACGAAGCTCACCGAAGCCGGCGTGAACGTGCACTGGGCCGAGACGGCGGCCGACGCGAACGCAATCGTGCTCGGCATCGCGCAGGCGAAGAAGGCGCGCCGCGTGATCAAGGGCAAGTCGATGGCGAGCGAGGAAATCGAGCTGAACCACTCCCTCGCGGAGCACGGCGTCGATTGCATCGAATCCGACATGGGCGAATTCATCGTGCAGCTCGCGGGCGAGAAGCCGTCGCATATCGTGATGCCGGCGATCCACAAGACGCGCGGCGACATCGCCGAGCTGTTCGAGGAACACATCCCCGGCACGCGCTACACGGAGGACGTCGACGAGCTGATCCAGACCGGCCGGCGCGCGCTGCGCCGCGCGTTCACGGAAGCCGACATCGGCCTGTCGGGCGTGAACTTCGCGGCGGCCGACACCGGCACGCTGTGGCTCGTCGAGAACGAAGGCAACGGCCGGCTGTCGACGACGGTACCCGACACGCACGTCGCGATCATGGGGATCGAGAAGGTCGTCGAAAAGCTCGAGCACATCGTGCCGCTGTCGAGCCTGCTCACGCGTTCGGCCACCGGCCAGGCGATCACGACCTACTTCAACCTGATCTCGGGCCCGCGCCGCGACGGCGAACGCGACGGCCCGCGCGAGCTGCATCTCGTGCTGCTCGACAACGGCCGCACGCAGGCCTACGCGGACGAGCAGCTGCGCGCGACGCTGCAGTGCATCCGCTGCGGGGCGTGCATGAACCACTGCCCCGTCTATACGCGCATCGGTGGTCACGCCTACGGCACGACCTACCCGGGCCCGATCGGCAAGATCATCTCGCCGCACCTGCTCGGCCTCGACGCGACGGCCGACCTGCCGACCGCATCGACGCTGTGCGGCGCGTGCGGCGAGGTGTGCCCGGTGCGAATTCCGATCCCGCAACTGCTCGTGCGGCTGCGCACCGAAGCGAACCGCAAGCCCGACGAACCCGTCGCGCACCCGCTGCGCGGCCAGGGCGCGAACTACAACCGCGCGGAAGACCTCGTGTGGCGCTTCTGGTCGGGCGCGTTTGCGCATCCGCGCGCATATCGCGCGTTCCGCTGGACCGCCACGCGGCTGCGTGCGCTGACGCCCGCCAAACAGATGGGCTGGACGCAGCACCGCACGCCGCTCGAGCCGGCGCCGCGCAGCCTGTCCGACCTGCTGCGCGCACGCGGCCAGCCCGAATAGCCGTTTCGTTTCTCAAGCCGTATCGACAAAAACCTATGGAGGAGACATCCATGCAGGCCTGGCATCAGATCTACACCCCGCTCGGCAGCCTCGGGCTGTCGGCGTTCGTCGCCGCAATCCCGATCATCTTCTTTTTCGTCGCGCTGGCCGCGCTGCGGCTCAAGGGCCACGTCGCCGCTGCGATCACGCTGCTGCTCTCGCTCGGCGTCGCGATCCTCGCGTACGGGATGCCCGTGCCGCAGGCGCTCGCGGCGGCCGGCTTCGGCTTCGCATATGGCATCTGGCCGATCGCGTGGATCATCGTCGCGGCCGTGTTCCTGTACAAGATCGTCGTGAAGACCGGCCAGTTCGAGATCATTCGCGCGTCCGTGCTGTCGATCACCGACGACCAGCGCCTGCAGATGCTGCTGATCGGCTTCTCCTTCGGCGCGTTCCTCGAAGGCGCGGCCGGCTTCGGCGCGCCCGTCGCGATCACCGCCGCGCTGCTCGTCGGCCTCGGCTTCAAGCCGCTGCACGCGGCAGGACTGTGTCTGATTGCAAACACTGCACCGGTCGCGTTCGGCGCGATGGGCATTCCGATCATCGTCGCCGGGCAGGTGACGGGCATCGACCCGCTCCATATCGGCGCGATGGCTGGCCGCCAGCTGCCGCTGCTGTCGCTCGCGGTGCCGTTCTGGCTCGTGTTCATGATGGACGGGCTGCGCGGCGTGCGGCAGACCTGGCCGGCCGCGCTCGTCGCAGGCGGCAGCTTCGCGGTGACGCAGTACTTCACGTCGAACCACATCGGGCCCGAGCTGCCGGACATCACGTCGTCGCTCGTCAGCCTCGTCGCGCTCGCCGCGTTCCTGAAGGTCTGGCAGCCGCGCACCGCGAAGCAGACGGCCGGCGGCCTTATCGCGTCCGGCGGCGGCGCCGCGCTCGCGGGCTTCGGCGGCGCGGGCTCGCGCAGCGGCTTCGGCACCGGCACGAGCCGGCAGGCATCGCCGTACACGCTCGCGCAGACCCTGCGCGCGTGGTCGCCGTTCCTGATCCTGACGGCCGTCGTCACCCTATGGAGCATCGCGCCGTTCAAGGCGCTGTTCGCCGCGCACGGCGCACTCGCGTCGACCGTATTGAAGTTCCATGTGGCGGGGCTCGACCAGCTCGTCGTGAAGACCGCGCCGATCGCCGCGGCGCCGAAGGCGCTCGACGCGGTGCTGAAGATCGATCTCGTGTCGGCGGTGGGCAGCGCGATCCTCGTGACCGCGCTGATCTCGATGGCACTGCTGCGGATGAAGCCGCGCGACGCGCTCGTCACGTTCGGCGAAACGCTGAAGGAGCTGACGCGCCCGATCCTGTCGATCGGCCTCGTGCTCGCGTTCGCATTCGTCGCGAATTACTCGGGGATGTCGTCGACGCTCGCGCTGATGCTGGCCGCGACCGGCGCCGCGTTCCCGTTCTTCTCGCCGTTCCTCGGCTGGCTCGGCGTGTTCCTGACCGGTTCGGACACGTCGTCGAACGCGCTGTTCTGTTCGCTGCAGCAGGCCACGGCCCATCAGCTCGGCGTGCCCGAGACGCTCGCGGTGGCTGCGAACACGACGGGCGGCGTGACCGCGAAGATGATCTCGCCGCAGTCGATCGCGGTCGCCTGCGCGGCGACGGGCCTCGTCGGCAAGGAGTCGGAGCTGTTCCGTTTCACGGTGCGGCACAGCCTGCTGTTCGCGGTGATCGTCGGGTTGATCACGCTCGCGCAGGCGTACGTGCTGCCGGGCATGGTGCCGTAAGCGGCGCCCGCCCCAAAAACAATACCCCACGCCCGAAAGAGCGTGGGGTTTTTCATGTCGCCGGTTGATCGCCCGCCGCGGCAAGCGACCGGTTGCGCGATCAGCTGCCCTTCGCGATGCGATCCTCGATGTGCTGCGCACGGCTCGCCGACGACGGGTGCGAATCCATCATCGAGCTCTTGCCGCCGTCCAGCTTCGCGAGCTTCTGGAACGACGTGACCAGACCCTTCTGGTTCATGCCCTTCTGCTTGAGCAGATCGAACGAGTAGTCGTCGGCCGCGCTTTCCTGCGACTGCGAGAACTGCGCGTTGATGAACTTCTCGGTGATGTCGCCGAGCTGCGAGCTCGTCAGCGCCGCCACACCCGGCGAAGCCGCGCCGGCCGCGGTGCGCGCCGCGCTGACCGCGTAGGCCGTCTGCATCGCCTTCTTCGAGTGGCCGAGGGCAACGTGCCCCATTTCATGGCCGATCACGCCACGCAGCTCGTCGTCGTTCATCATGTCCATCAGGCCGCTGTACACGCGCACGCAGCCGTTGCCCATCGCCCACGCGTTGACGTCCTTGGTCATGTAGACCTTGTAGTTGATCTTCTGGTTGTTCAGCGTCATGTCGCCGAAGCCCTTCATCACCTTCGTCAGGCGCTTCGCGTATGCGCTGTTCGCCGGTGCGATCTTCGATTCGGCATCGCTCGATTTGCACGAGTCGTTCGACAGTGCGGCGATGTCGGCATCCGACAGCGTCGCTGCCTTGTACAAGCTGGCCCCCGCCGACGTCAGGCTGTTCGCGTCAAGGCTCTGTACCCCGCCGCACGCGCTCAACAGAAATGCCACGCCACACGCTGCCACCGCTTTCTTGAGTTGCATCCCGGAATCCCTCGATAGTTGTATTTGGGAGCGGCGATTTTGCATAATCCGGCAGAAAATTACCAGATGTTTACATCCGATGACACGTTGATTACTGATCGAACGGGAACGAAGCGGCGCGTCGGAACGGGATTGACGACGAAAAAGGGCGCAATCGCCGCAGCCAGGCGACGACCGGAAGGGGAAACGGGCGGGTTCAGGCCGGCTGGTCGCGGCGTCGCGTCAGCCGCCGCGCGACGAGCATCGGCAGCCGCACCGCAAAACCGGTGAACAGACGCAGGTGCATCCACGCGAGCAGCGCGTTGTCGCGGCCGTAGTGGAAGTGCGAGACGCCGCCCTCGTGGCGGCCGAAATAGCGCACCGGCGCGTCGATGCGGATCGGACGCACGCCGGCCCAGCACAGCCGCACGGCCGCCTCGGGATCGAAGTCGAAGCCGCGCATCCACGGCTGGCGGCGCATGATCGCCGCCAGCGGCGCGACCGGATACACGCGAAACCCGTACAGCGAATCGCCGATCCCGGCCCACAGCGTCTCGAGGTCGGCCCAGGCGTTCGACAGCCGGCGGCCCTGCACGCGCAACTGCGGCGCACTCGCGTCGAACTTCGGCACGCCCAGCACCATCGCGTCGGGCGCGGCCTGCGACGCGGCCATGAACGCGGGAATCAGGTCAGACGGATGCTGGCCGTCGGAATCCATCGTCAACACATGCGTGAAGCCGCTCGCGGCGGCCGCGTCGAGCCCGGCGAGCACCGCGGCGCCCTTGCCGCGGTTCTCCGGCAGCACGATCACGCGCAAGCCCGGGTCGCGCTCGGCCATCGCCTGCAGCCGTTCGGCGCTGCCGTCGGTGCTGCCGTCGACGACGACCCACACCGGATTCCACTGCGCGCGGGCATTGCGCACGGTCGTGTCGACCTTGGCGCCCGGGTTGTAGCTCGGAATCAGGACGAGATGGGTGGACGACGCGTGCAGCTTGGACATGGAAACGGCCGATTGCGAAGACGGGGATCCTGACAAAAGTTTATGACTTGCCGGCGACCGTCGGCAGGCTTCGTCGACGTCGCCCGCGTGCGGGGCCGGCGGCTCGATCGCGAGGTTTTCCCGCTTCATGACAACCACGCCTCCTCATGACCCGCGCTGGCCTCGATCTCGACCAGCAGGTCGTCGCGGCACACGTCCGCATGAACGACGAGCGGCCGCACGCCGGGGCCGGCCGCATCGCGCAGCACGCGCTCGATCGCGGCCAGCGCCTCGGCATCGCCGGCGTCGCGCACATAGACGCGATAGCTCAGGTCGGCGAGCGAGAACGGGCCGTGCCCCTGGCGCGCGGCCTGCTCGAGCACGGCCGCGAGGTTCGCGACCGTCTCGCGCGTTTGCGCGACGACGTCGCCGTGATGCACGGTGCGGTGCCCGACGATGCTCGCGGTGCCCGACACGAACAGCACCGGCGCGGCCTCGCCTTCCGACCATGCGGCGGCGCGCGCGAACGTCGGCGCACGCGGGCCGTACTCCGCCGGATAGTGATACGCGCTGACCTGGCGCGGGTTCTCGACCGGATCGACCGGCGTGCGGCTCGCAAGGAAATGAATCGCGAGCGGCGCGGCCGGCGATGCATCGCCCGCGACCGGCACGACCGAACCGAGCGCGCATGCGGCCGGCACACCGCCCGTCAGCGCGCGGCGGCACGCATCGAACGCGTGCTGGCGCCCGATATTGAACTGGCGATAGCGCTCGATCCCGAACTGCACCGCGTTGATCGCCGGCACGGTATTCCAGATGCGCAGCGGATGCGGCATGCCGAGCGAATCGAGCACGCCGAACAGGGCGCGGTACGCGTCGTGGGTCGCGCGTTCGAGCGGCGTGCCGCCGTCGTGCGATTCGTTCGCCTCATGTGCTTCTTCGTGCACGACGATGCTGCCGAACACGAGGCCCGCTGTTTCGCTGTACCGATAGTGCAGCGCGCCGCGCCGTTCGCTGCGCAGGTCATGCGCGTGGCATTGCCAGATTTCGCAGACGGCGTCGTCCGGCGCGATGCCGGCGCCGAGCAGCGTCATCGGCACGGGCGCGACCGGCAGGCCGGGTACGACATCGTCCAGCATCCGTGCCATCGCGTCCGCTCGTGATCCGGCGTGCGATGCCGTGTCCGCGCCAATGCACACCGCCCCCAATGCGCCGGGAAACGCGCGCTCGAATCGATCGCCACGACCACGCGCATCGTGCAGCAGCGCGGCGAGCCGCGCATGGCTCATCCGGACGAGCCGCAGTGCCCGGTCGCCGCCAAGCACGAGCGCTTCGCCCGATCGCGATGCGACCGGCCCGGCCGCCGTCTGCCCGCGCACGACGGGCGCGATAGAGGATGACAGGGAACACGGCCGCCGTTCGGCGTCGACTGGATGCACGGACACTTCGATTTCCTCACTATGCGGCGCAGGCCGCGCAACATCGTGGCCTGCGCCGCGTTGCGTTACGTCACGCCGACGCTGCGCGCTTCGTCAGGCGAGCCCGCCGTTGACGGACAGCACCTGCCCCGTCACATAGGCCGCGGCATCGGACACCAGGTACGCGACCATCGCCGCGACTTCGTCGGGCCGGCCCGCGCGCTGCGCGGGCACGAGCTGCTTGATGCGTTCCGCGGGAAACGCGTGCTCGGCCATCGGCGATTCGATGATGCCGGGCGCGACCGCGTTCACGGTGATGCCGCGCGACGCGAGCTCGAGCGACAGCGACTTCGTCGCGCCGATCAGCCCCGCCTTCGCGGCCGCGTAGTTGACCTGCCCGCGATTGCCGGTCACGCCGGCCACCGACGCGATGTTGACGATCCGTCCGCGCCGCGTGCGGATCATCGGCAACAGCAGCGGCTGCGTGACGTTGAAGAAGCCGTTGAGCGTCACGTCGAGCACGCTGTGCCACTGTTGTCGCGACATGCCGGCCATCGGCGCATCGTCGTGAATCCCTGCGTTGTTGACGAGGATCTGCACCGGCGCATCGTCGATGAACGGCTTCAGCGCGGCGAGCGTCGCATCGGCGTCGGTCACGTCGAACGCGATCGCGTGCGCGGAGCCGCCGGCCGCGACGATCTGCTGCGCGACGGCCTCCGCCTGCGCGAGATGGCGGTTCGCATGCACCCACACTTCATGGCCGGCCTGCGCGAGCGCCGCGCAGATCGCCTGCCCGAGTGCGCCGCTGCCGCCCGTCACGAGCGAGCGCATCGCATTGCTCCGTTCATCGCGTTCCACCTCGATCGACGCGGCCGCGTATCGTCTGCCGATCGCGGCCGCCTGCCGTCATCATCCGTGCGTCGCACCCGTGCGCGACGCGCTCACTTCGTGCGGTGCGCGGCGACGTACGCAGCCAGTGCACCGAGCGTCGCAAAGATCTTCTGGTTGTCCGGATTGTCCGAACGCAACTCGAAGCCGTATTTCTTCGAGATCAGCAGGGCGATTTCCAGGATGTCGATGGAGTCGAGCCCGAAACCCTCGCCATACAACGGGGTCTCGGCCGTCACTGTTTCGAGCGTGACGTCTTCGAGATTCAGTTCGCCGATGATCAGCGAGGCGAGCTCTTGTTCCAGTGCGTTCATCATGCGTGCGGGCAGGCGGCCCGTGGCAGCGGAAGGTGCCCGGAAACGGCAATCGCCATGCACGCCCGGCGCGTGCGAATCTCCGTCCCTCCGGCGTCTGCCGGCTTCCCCGCCTGCTTGTTTGGGGATTGTTTGTAAAAGTTACGCGGATTCTAGACGACCGGGTATCGGGCCGTATACCGCCAATGGTTACAGACTGGCGAGCCAGCTCCACGGCCCGTTTCGGGATCCGAATGCACGAGACGCTTGAGCCGCTTCGGATGGAACTGGACCGACCCCGCGAAACCGTTCGTCCCGCGCCATACAATCGGTTACAAAACCCGTTCGCGCCCGCCCCGAACACGCCGTGCCGCGGCCCTAAAATGAGCGTGCCCGACCACCGGCCCGGACCCGCGTCCCGGCCGCCATTCATATGATGTTTGACGGCCCGACCACCGCGTCCGGCCACGATCCGCCCGATGTCGCCAGTCATGCCGCGCCCGCCCTTCCGCTCCGTTCCGGTTCGCCCGTCAGCCCGCTGCCGCCCGGCCGCCGGTCATGCGTTCGCGCGCCGTGTGTGCGGAGGCCGGCGATGAGCCGGCTGCTGCCTGTCGCGCGCGGCATCGCCGCGGTCGGCGCCGTCGCGGCGTACCAGGCCGGCGCGCACTACGCGGCCGCGACACCCGGCGCACACGGCTTCGGCCTCGCGATGGCGCTCGTGCCGCCGTTGCTGCTCGCGCTCGGCGCGGCGCTGCGCTCGCCGCATCGCGCCTGGCTCGTGCCGGCGTGGCTGCTTGCCGCCGCCGCGCTATGGGCCACCCGCGTGCCGCTCGCCCGGCATTTCGAATGGGGCCTGTATCTGGAACACGCGAGTTTCAACCTCGCGATGGCCCTGCTGTTCGGCCGTACGCTCGCCGCCGGCCAGGTGCCGCTGTGCACACGCTTCGCGACGATGATCCACGGCGCGATCACGCCGGCCGTCGCGCGCTACACACGGCAGATCACGCTCGCGTGGACGCTGTTCTTCGTCGCGATCGCCGCCGTGTCGACGCTGCTGTTCGCGGCCGCGCCGATCGTCACGTGGTCGACGTTCGCGAACTACCTGTCGCTGCCGCTCGTCGCCGTGATGTTCGCCGCCGAGCATGCGTGCCGGCGCTTCGCACTACCGCACGAACCGCGGCCGCGCATGGTCGATGCGGTGCGCGCGTATCGCGCGACGACTCACGCATCGCAGCCGTCACGATGAATTCACGGCCGGCGCCGCGCGCCGGCCTTCGCTCCCGTTTTGACCGATTTATGCCGACTCACCCGCTGGTTTTCCATTCGTCGCCGGACCGGACGATCGCCTGGCGCGACGGCGCGCCCGTCACCGTGCGCGCGTTTGTCGCCGATGTCGCGCGCGTGGCCGCCGCGCTGCCCGCCGGCGGCCACGTGTTCAACGTGTGCCGCGACCGCTACCGCTTCGCGGTCAGCCTGTGCGCCGCGCTCGTTGCCGGCAAGATCAGCCTGCTGCCGTCGACGCACACGCCGGAAATGGTTCGCCAGCTCGCATCGTTCGCGCCCGACGCGTTCTGCCTGCACGACGCGCCCGACTGCACGATCGACCTGCCGCGCTTCGCGTACCCCGATGCCGCCCCCGGCGAGCTCGCGAGCGATGCTCCGTTCGTCGTGCCGCAAATCGATGCGGCGCGCATCATGGCCTACGTGTTCACGTCCGGTTCGACGGGTGCGCCGGTGCCGCACCGCAAGACCTGGGGCTTCCTGGTCGGCTGCGTGCGCGCGGCGGCCGACCGCCTCGGGCTGCTCGACGGCCGCGCGGCCACGCTGATCGGCACGGTGCCCGCGCAGCACATGTACGGTTTCGAGTCGACGGTGCTGCTCGCGCTGATCGGCGGTCTCGCGTTCAGCAACCGCCAGCCGTTCTACCCGGTCGACATTCGCGACGAACTCGACGCGATCCCGCAACCGCGCGTGCTCGTCACGTCGCCGATCCACCTGCGAGCGCTGCTGGCCGCCGGCCACGCGCTGCCGCCTGCCGCGCTCGTGCTGTCGGCCACCGCGCCGCTGTCCGAAAAGCTCGCGTGCGAAGCCGAAGCCGCGCTCGACGCGCCGCTCGTCGAGATCTACGGCAGCACCGAAACCGGCCAGATCGCCACCCGCCGCACGTCGCAAGGCGCGGCCTGGGCGTTGTTCCCGGGCATCCGGCTCGACGCGCGCGATGAACCGGAAAGCGACGACGGCCAGCCGACGATCTGGGTGTCCGGCGGGCACGTCGAGGCGCCCGTGCCGATGGGCGATGCGCTCGAACTGCTCGGCGACGGCCGGTTCCTGCTGCACGGCCGCAAGGCCGACCTCGTCAACATCGCCGGCAAGCGCACGTCGCTCGCGTACCTGAACCATCAGCTCAATGCGATTCCGCAAGTGATCGACGGCGTGTTCTTCATGCCCGACGAAGCCGCGCCCGCCCACGCCGACGCTGGCCTCGAACCGGTCACGCGCCTCGTCGCGCTGGTCGTCGCGCCGACGCTCGCGGCAGCCGACCTGCAGCGCGCGCTGCGCGAGCGGATCGATCCCGCGTTCATGCCGCGCCCGCTCGTCTTCGTCGACGCGCTGCCGCGCAACGAAACGGGCAAACTGCCGCGCGACGTGCTCGCCGCACTCGTTGCACGACACGCGCGCACCGCAGCCGCGCCGACGCCCGTGTGCGACCCGGCCGGCACACCGGCGGTCGCGCCCGGGTTCACGATCCCGGCCGATCACCCGGCGCTGCCCGGCCACTTCCCCGGCCATCCGGTCGTACCGGGCGTCGTGCTGCTCGATCACGCGATCCATGCGATCGGCGCGGCGCTGGAGCGTCCGCTGCACACGTGGCGGCTCGGGTCCGCGAAATTCCTGAGCCCGGTCGCGCCCGGCGAGCCGCTCGATCTCGCGTACGACGCCGCAGCGAGCGGTGCGATCCGCTTCACGCTGCGTGCCGGGGCGCGCGAAGTCGCGAGCGGCGTGCTGTCCGCGCCGCCGGCCACGCCGTCTTCCGCGCAGGATGGCGCGCAGCCATGAAGCGCACCGCATGGGCCGAACGCCAGGAACGCAGCAATGCGGGCTTGCTGCGCGCGATGACGTGGCTGTCGCTGCGCTTGGGCCGGCAGCGCGCGCGCGTCGTGCTGCACCTGATCGCGACGTATTTCGTGCTGTTCTCGCCGATCGCGTGCGCGGCATCGCGCGATTACCTGCGCCGCGTGCTCGGCCGCCCCGCGCGCTGGCGCGACGTGTACCGGCACGTGTTCACGTTCGCGGCAACGATCCACGACCGCATCTACCTGATGAACGGACGCTTCGACCTGTTCGACATCCGGCTGCACGGCGAAACGCTCGTCGACGAGGCCCTCGCGGGCGGACGCGGCGCATTCCTGATGGGCGCGCACCTCGGCAGCTTCGAGGTCGTGCGCGCGATCGGCCGCACGCATCCGGGCCTGCGCGTCGTCGTGACGATGTACGAGAAGAACGCGCGCAAGATCAACGCGACGCTCGCCGCGGTGAATCCCGCCGCGCAGCCGGAAGTGATTCCGCTCGGGCAGGTCGACTCGATGCTGAAGGTGCGCGAGCGCCTCGACGCGAACTGCATGGTCGGCATGCTCGCCGACCGCACGCTGCTCGACGACGCGGCCGCGTCGCTGCGCCGGCTGCCGCTGCTCGGCGCGCCGGCAGCGTTCCCGCTCGGGCCGCTCTACATGGCCGCGATGTTGAAGCGGCCGGTGCTCTTCATGACGGGCCTCTATCGCGACGGCAACCGCTACGATGTGCACTTCGAGACGCTCGCCGATTTCTCCGACGTGCAGCGCGACGCACGTGCGGCGGCCGTCGACGCGGCGCTCGCGCGCTACGTCGCGCTGCTCGACCGGTACTGCCGCGCGGCACCGTACAACTGGTTCAACTATTTCGACTTCTGGCAAGGCGGCGATGCCGCGACCGTCGCCGCGCGCAGCAGCGCGGCGCGCGCCGGTGCCAGCCTGTCCGCCACGAGGGATTCCGACGCATGACCGCCGTTCGCCGCTGCCTGCCCACGCTCCCGTCCGCGCTGCGTCGCGCCGTCCGCACGCTGGCCGTCGCCCTCGCCGCAACCGCCGCCCTGACCGCGCTGGCTGCCACGCCCGCCCGGGCGGCCGATACGGCACCGGCGTGGAACCTCGACCGGTTGATGTCGACACTCGCGCAGCACAAGTCGGGGCGCGCGACGTTCACCGAAACGAAATACCTGTCGATCGCGACGCAGCCGGTCGAATCGTCAGGTGAACTCGTGTTCGTCGCGCCCGACCATCTCGAGAAGCACACGCTGAGCCCGAAACCCGAACACCTCGTCGTCGACGGCGACATGCTCACCGTCGAGCGCAACAACCGCAAATTCACGCTCGCGCTCGCACGCTATCCGGAACTCGGCGCGTTCATCGACAGCATCCGCGCGACGCTCGCCGGCAACCGCTTCGCACTCGAACAGGTGTACAAGGTCGCGCTCGCCGGGCGCGGCGACGACTGGACGCTGACGCTCACGCCGCTCGATTCGCGGATGCTGAAGGTCGTCAGCACGATCACGCTCGACGGCACGCGCGACATGTTGCGCAGCGTCGCGATCCGGCAGGCCGACGGCGACCGCTCGGTGATGCGGCTGCAACCCGTTCCGGCGAACCCGAACTGATGGACGAACGCGCTCGCCCCCCGTCGTCACCGGTCGCGCGCCGCCTGCACGCGCTGCGGCAGCGCGCGGTGCTCGTGTGGCTGCTCGCGCTGCTCGCGTGCGGCGTCGCGATCTGGCGCGCGCACTTCACGGCCGACCTGTCCGCATTCCTGCCGAGCGCGCCGAGCGCCGGGCAGCGCGTGCTCGTCGACCAGTTGCGCGACGGCGTCGTGTCGCGGCTGATTCTCGTCGCGATCGGCGGCGGCGATGCCACGACGCGCGCCGCGCTGTCGCGACGCGTTGCCGGCGCGCTGCGCACCGATCCGCAATTCGCGGCCGTTCGCAACGGCGAAGCCGTGAACGACGCGCGCGACCAGCAGTTCATCTTCGATCACCGCTACCTGCTGAGCCCGGCCGTCACGCCGCAGCGCTTCAGCGCCGCCGGCTTGCATCAGGCGCTCGGCGACAGCCTCGACCTGCTGAGTTCGTCGGCCGGCCTCGTGGCCAAGGCGATGCTGCCGCGCGACCCGACCGGTGAAGTCGCCACGCTCGTCGACCAGCTCGACCGCGCGGCGGAGCCGGCGAACCGCGACGGCGTGTGGGCGTCGCGCGACGGCACGCGCGCGGTGCTCGTCGTGCAGACGGCCGCCGCCGGTTCCGATACCGACGCCCAGGCCCGCGCGATCGACACCCTGCGCCGAGCATTCGCCGCCGCGCAGCAGGCCGTGCCGAGCGCCGCCGCGACCACGCTCGCGATGACGGGCCCCGGCGTGTTCTCGGTCGACACGCGCGACACGATCCGGCACGACGTCGAACGGCTGTCGACGGCGAGCGTCGTGCTGATCGTCGCGTTACTGCTGACGCTGTACCGTTCGCCGCGCACGCTCGCGCTCGGCTTGCTGCCGGTGCTGACGGGCGTCGCGGCCGCGATTGCGGCGGTCAGCGTCGCCTTCGGCACGGTCCATGGGCTGACGCTCGGCTTCGGCACGACGCTGATCGGCGAAGCCGTCGACTATTCGATCTACCTGTTCGTGCAATCGGCGCAGGCCGGCACGCGCGGCGCGGCGCGCCCGGCCGACGCGACGCGCGCATGGGTCGCCGCGTACTGGCCGACGATCCGGCTCGGCGTGCTGACATCCGTGTGCGGGTTCGCGTCGATGCTGTTCTCCGGATTCCCCGGCCTCGTGCAGCTCGGGCTGTATTCGATCGTCGGGCTCACGGCCGCCGCGCTCGTCACGCGCTTCGTGCTGCCGCATCTGCGCGGCGAGCATGTCGCGATCCGCGACGTGTCGCGCGTCGGCGCCGTGCTCGCGCGCGCTGCCGACGCCGCGCCGCGGCTGCGCTGGCCGCTCGCCGTGCTGGTGATCGCCGCGATCGCGACGCTCGTGCTGCATCGCGACGGCCTGTGGAGCCGCGAGCTCGCCGCGCTCAGCCCCGTGCCGGCGCAAGCGCAGGCGCTCGATGCGCGGCTGCGCGCCGATGTCGGCGCGCCCGATGTGCGCTACCTCGTCGTGATTTCTGCATCGACCGAACAGGCCGCACTCGAAGGCGCCGAAAAAGTGGCCGCACAATTGCAGCCGCTCGTCGACCGCGGTGCGCTCGCCGGCTTCGAAAGCCCCGCGCGCTACCTGCCGAGCGATGCCGCGCAGCGCGCGCGCCAGGCAAGCCTGCCGGATACCGGCGTGCTCGCCGCGCGGATGCACGACGCCGTCGCGAACCAGCCGATCGCGGTCAAACCCGAACTGTTCACCCCGTTCATCGCCGACGTCGACGCTGCGCGCCACGCACCGCTGCTGACGCGCGCGGACTTGCGCGGCACGTCGATGGCGCTCGCCGTCGATGCGCTGCTGACCGAACGCGACGGCCGCTGGAGCGCGATGCTGCCGCTGCGTGCGCCGGACGCCGCGCACACCGCGCAACCGGCATCGAGCCTCGATGCCGCGCCGATTCGCACGGCTGTCGCGCGCGCGGGCGTACCCGATGCGCTGTTCGTCGACATGAAGGCCGAAGCCGATCGCCTGTACGTGAGCTATGTGCACGAGGACATCCGGCTGTCGCTCGCGGGCTTCGCCGCGATCGCCTTGCTGCTGCTGATCGCGCTGCGCTCGCCGCGCCGCGTCGTGCGCGCGCTCGCGCCGCTCGTTGCGGCCGTGCTGGTCGTGACGGCCGGCTTCGCACTCGCCGGCGTGCAGCTGACGATTCTGCATCTCGTCGGGATGCTCCTGATCGTCGCGGTCGGCTCCAACTACGCGCTGTTCTTCTGCAAGCGCGACGACGCGCAGCCCGTCACGCCGTACACGCTCGTGTCGCTGCTGATCGCGAATCTCGCGACGGTCGCGGGCTTCGGGCTGCTGGCGCTGTCGCGCGTGCCGCTGCTCGAAACCTTCGGGCTGACCGTCGGGCCGGGTGCGATGCTCGCGCTCGCGTTCTCCGCGATTCTCGCGCCACGCCCGGCTGACGCCGGGGCCATCAACCGCCATCGAGGAAGCCGCGCATGAACGCGCCATCGTCCGTTCCGTCGCGACAGCCCGGCGACACACGCCGCTGGAAGCCGACGCCACTGATCGCGGGCACGGCCGCGCTGCATGCGGGCGCGGCGGCGGCCGTCGTCGCGCAGCCGGCCGCGTGGCCGTGGGCGGTCGGTGGCGTGGTCGCGTCGCATCTCGCGCTGACCGCCGCCGGCCTGTGGCCGCGCAGCGCGCTGCTCGGCCCGAACTGGACGCGCCTGCCGGCCCACGCTGGCCGCCGCATCGCGCTGACGATCGACGACGGTCCGGACCCGGACGTCACGCCGCGCGTGCTCGACCTGCTCGACCGTTACGATGCGCGCGCGACGTTCTTCTGCATCGGCGATCTCGCGCGCCGTCATCCGCGCTGGATCGAGGCGATCGTCGCGCGCGGTCACGCGATCGAGAACCACAGCCAGCGGCACAGGCACACGTTCTCGCTGTCGGGGCCTGCCGCACTGCGACGCGAAATCGCGGCCGCGCAGCAGACGCTGACCGAGATCGCCGGCACGCGCCCGCTGTTCTTCCGTGCGCCGGCCGGCCTGCGCAATCCGTTTCTCGAGCCGGTGCTGTGCGAACTCGGCCTGCAGCTGGCGAGCTGGACGCGGCGCGGCTTCGACACACGCGCACGCGATGCGGCGACCGTCACGCGCCGCCTGCTGCACGGCCTCGCCGCACGCGACATCCTGCTCGTGCACGACGGCCACGCGGCGCGCGACGCGCGCGGCGAACCAGTCGTGCTCGACGTGCTGCAAGCGGTGCTGCGCGCGGCCGCCGATGCGCAATTGCACTGGACCACGCTGCGCGCGGCGCTCGCGCCGGAGCTGCCCGGCGGGCCGGGCGAGCCGGCCGGTTCGGCCCCCCCGTTTGATAAAATCTGACCTCGAACGGCGCGCCTGCCAGCCCTGCTGCGGCGCCCGTTCCGGCCACCGGATGCGACCCTCGTGAAACCTCTCCTGCTCTCGCACTTCACCGCCACCAGCTGCATCGGCCGCGGCCTCGATGCGACCCTCGTTGCGCTGCGCGACGCGCGCGGCGGGCTGCAGCCCTGCGACTTCGAACGTGCGGATCTCGACACGTGGATCGGTGCGGTGGACGGCGTCGATGCGCAGCCCGTGCGGGCCGACCTCGCCGACTTCGCGTGCCGCAACAATCGCCTCGCGCAGCTCGGCCTCACGCAGGACGGTTTCGACGCACGCGTCGCGGCGGCCGTCGCGCGCTATGGAGCGGCACGCGTCGGCGTGTTCATCGGCACGAGCACGGCCGGCATCCTCGAAACCGAGCACGCATACCAGCGCCGCGATCCGGCGAGCGGCGCGCTGCCCGCCGACTTCCGCTATGCGCACACGCACAACCCGTATTCGCCGGCCGCGTTCGTGCGCGCGTTTTTCGCGCTGCGCGGCCCGGCGATGGCGATCTCGTCCGCCTGTTCGTCCGGCGCGAAAGTGTTCGGCTCCGCGCGCCGCATGATCGAGGCAGGATTGATCGATGCGGCCGTGGTCGGCGGCGTCGATTCGCTGTGCCTGACGACGCTGTACGGCTTCAATTCGCTCGAACTGCTGTCGCGCCAGCCGTGCCGTCCGTTCGACGTCGCGCGCGACGGCATCTCGATCGGCGAGGCTGCCGCGTTCGCGCTCGTCGAACGCATGCCGGCGTCGCCCGCCGCACTCGACGCCGATGCGGTCCTGCTGCTCGGCATCGGCGAATCGAGCGACGCGCATCACATGTCGTCGCCGCATCCGGACGGGCTCGGCGCGCGCGTCGCGATCGAGCAGGCGCTCGCATCTGCCGGCCTGGGCGCAACCGACATCGACTACGTGAACCTGCACGGCACCGCGACGCCGAGCAACGACGCAGCCGAAAGCCGCGCGATCGGCACGCTGTTTGCCAGCACGCCGTGCAGCTCGACGAAGGGCGCGACCGGCCATACGCTCGGCGCGGCGGGTGCGCTCGAGGCGGTCGTCGGCGCGCTCGCGCTGCGCGAGCAGTTCGTGCCGGCCGGCGTCAACACGACGCACCCCGACCCTGCCCTCGCCGCCGACTACGTGCTCGCGAGCCGCGATACGCGCGTGCGCGCCGTCCTCTCCAATTCGTTCGGCTTCGGCGGCACGAATTGCAGCCTGATCCTCGGCCGCGCCGACCACGCCCGCCGTTGAGGCCCGCCATGACACTCACCGCCTTCATCGAAAGCATCGGCCTCGTCGGGCCCGGATTGATCGACTGGCCGCACGCGGCCGACGTGCTCTCGGGCCGCGTGCCGTACGTGCCCGCCCGCACCGAGCTGCCTCCACCGGCCGGCCTGCCGTCGGCCGAGCGACGCCGCACCGGCCCCGTCGTGCGCGTGGCGCTCGCGGCCGGCCACGAAGCGGTGGCCGCGAGCGGACGCGACGCCGCGATGCTCGCGACCGTGTTCAGCGCGTCCGGCGGCGACGGCCAGAATTGCCATGCGATCTGCGAGACGCTGGCCGGCGACGATCGCCAGCTGTCGCCGACGCGCTTCCACAACTCCGTGCACAACGCGCCGGCCGGCTACTGGAGCATCGCGACGCGCGCGATGGCGACGTCGAACGTGCTGTGCGCGCACGACGGCAGCTTTGCCGCGGGCCTGCTGGAAAGCCTGTGCCAGGTCGTGGTCGATCGCGTGCCGACCCTGCTGATCGCGTACGACACCGACTATCCGGAGCCGCTGCGCGCGGTGCGCCCGATCGGCGACGCATTCGGCGCGGCACTCGTGCTCGCGCCCGAAGCAAGCGAACGCGCGCTCGCCCGCATCGACGTGCAGCTCGACGACGCCCCCGCCACGACGCTCGCGCATGCCGAACTCGACGCATTGCGCGCCGGCAATCCGGCCGCGCGCGTGCTGCCGCTGCTCGACGCCATCGCCGCGCGGCGTTCGACGCGCGTCGTGCTCGACTACCTGGCCGACACGCGCGTGCAGGTCGACGTCGCGATGCTGGATACGTTCGCGGAGCGCGCGTGATGACCGCGACGATCCCGCTCGCGCCGCCGCTCGACCACGCGTGGATCGCCGCGCACATTCCGCACGACGGCGCGATGTGCGTGCTCGATACGGTCGATGCGTGGGATGCCGATCGCATCCGCTGCACCGCGACGAGCCACCGCGATCCGCAAAACCCGCTGCGCTCGCACGGTCGGCTCGCCTCCGTCTGCGGAATCGAATACGCGGCGCAGGCGATGGCCGTGCACGGCGCGCTGCTCCGTGCGCACGAAGCGCGCCCGCGTGTCGGCTATCTGGCGAGCGTGCGCAACGTCGACGCATTCGTCGACCGGCTCGACACGTTCGCGCAGCCGATCGTCGTCGAAGCGGAACGCGTGAGCGGCGACGCCCGTTCGGTGCTGTACGGCTTCGCGCTGCGCTGCGGCGATCGTGTTCTGCTATCCGGCCGCGCCGCGGTCATGCTGGACGCGTCGGCAGCCGGCGCGCTTCACCCAGGCCCGGCACCCACCGGCGATGCGAATCCTCGCTGAAGCCGCTTTACTCAACGGAAGGAAACCAGGTCGTGAAAGTTCGTCAGTTCATTGGCACTGCGCTCGTTCTGGCACTGATCAGCCCGATCGCGCACGCGGACATGTCGGAAGTGAAGCAGGACATCAAGCGAGATTCGAAGGAAGCCGCGCACAAGACCGGCGAGGCGGCCCGCAGCTTCGGCCACGCGACCGCGAGCGCCGCGAAGGCGGTCGGACACGGCGTTGCACACGTGTCGCGCGAAGGCTGGGACGCCACCAAGCGCACGACGAAGCGGATCTTCCACAAGAACGACTCGGGCGAGTCGGGTGGAAAGAGCGAAAAGAGCGATTGACCACGGGCATCGCGCGCATCGCCGGCAGCGTGCGCGCGACGCGTGACCGCTCGTCAAGCGTGCCGCGTCACTGCCGCAATGCCGCCATCAACGCGCGCCGCGCAGGCGGCGTGCCGGCCTGGCCCGCACGCGCGCGAAGCACTTGCCGTACGCGACGAGCCAGCAATCGCGATGGTCGAAGTTCCGCAGCAGCCGCGCACGACGCCGCTCGAGCCAGTAGAGCGAGACTGCCATCGTCAGCGCGACGGCCAGCGCCGTGCCGCCGATTGCGAGTCCCATCCAGGTATCGCCCATGCCTTCTCCGGAATGCGAAGCCGAAGCGGCGCCTGCCGCCGCCCCGGCACTGGATAGTGCAGAACATGGCCCGGCAGGCGCGCGCACGCCGCCGGCGCGCCGGGCCGCCACGCGTCAATGCATGTGCTGGCCGCCGTTGATCGCGATGTTGGAGCCCGTCACGAAGCCGGCCTCCTCCGAGCACAGGTAAGCCACCAGCGCCGCGACTTCCTCGGGCTTGCCGAGCCGGCCCGCCGGAATCTGCGGGAGGATCTTCGAGTCGAGGATGTCCTGCGGGATCGCCGTGACCATCTTCGTCGCGAGGTAGCCCGGCGACACCGTATTCACCGTCACGCCCTTGCGCGCGATCTCGAGCGCGAGCGATTTCGTGAAGCCGTGCATGCCGGCCTTCGCGGCCGCGTAGTTGGTCTGGCCGACCGAACCCTTCGAGCCGTTCACCGACGAGATGTTGACGATGCGGCCCCAGCCGCGCTCGACCATGCTTTCGCAGACCGGCTTCGTCATGTTGAACACGGAATCGAGGTTGGTGCGGATCACCGCGTCCCAGTTGACCTTGTCGAGCTTGCGCAGCGTCATGTCGCGCGTGATGCCCGCGTTGTTCACGAGAATGTCGACCGGGCCGACGTCCCGCACGATCTTCTCGATGCATTGCTGGCACGAATCGTGATCGGCCACGTCCACCGGGTACGCGTGGAACGCGCGGCCGGCCGCGTGCATCTCGGTCAGCCAGCGGTCCGCACCGGTGTTGTTCGGCGAATACGTGACGACTACCCGGTGGCCCGCGTCGTTCAACCTGATGCTGACCGCTTCGCCGAGGCCGCCCATTCCACCAGTCACTACTGCAATTCGCTTAGTCATCCTATTAATTACCGACAAAAAAGTAATCGATCAAGGCGGGAGCGGCGGCGTCGCTCAGGTTGCCGCCCCACCGCTTCGATGCGCAGCCGCCCGCGTCTCGGGCGCGGCACGCACCGGCACCTCGCGCTTGTTGTTGACTGCTTGTCGTGCGCGAAAACCGCTTCGCCCGCGAGCGCGCGCCGGCGGGCGCCGCTCGCGGAACGAGCCGTCAGACCCGGCTCACGCGCGCTCGACCGCGAGCGCGACACCCATCCCGCCGCCGATGCACAGCGACGCCAGCCCGCGCTTCGCGTCCCGCTTGGCCATCTCGTGCAGCAGCGTCACCAGGATCCGGCAGCCCGACGCGCCGATCGGGTGACCGATCGCGATCGCCCCGCCGTTCACGTTCACCTTCGACGTGTCCCAGCCCATCTGCTTGTGCACCGCCAGCGCCTGCGCCGCGAACGCCTCGTTGATCTCCATCAGGTCCAGGTCGCCCGGCGTCCAGCCCGCGCGCTCCAGCGCACGGCGCGATGCCGGCACCGGGCCCATGCCCATCACGCTCGGATCCACGCCCGCGTTCGCGTATGCCTTGATCCGCGCCAGCGGCGTCAGGCCCAGTGCCGCCGCCTTCTGCGCCGACATCACCAGCACCGCCGCCGCACCGTCGTTCAGCCCCGACGCGTTCGCCGCCGTGACCGAGCCGTCCTTGGAGAACGCCGGCTTCAGCCCGGCCAGCGATTCCGCCGTCACGCCGTGACGCACGAATTCATCGGTGGCGAACTGCAGCGGCTC
>NZ_SCNZ01000025.1:0-123143 GCF_005502655.1 Burkholderia sp. 4NA327C6
GTGATCACCTTTGTATCCCCTGCTCAAAGATTGAGCAGAGCATTCAATCACGTGGGTCAAAATTCGATGAAAATTTCCAGCTCTAGTGGGTCAGTTCTGCCCGGACATCAACAGTAAAGCCCACAGGTCGGCAGAGCGGAGTCTCTCGGAGCAAGCGTCACGGCAGCACGCTTTCGCTATATACATATAGGCGTCGGTCAGGCAAGCTGGTTATAGTGCCTATAAAAAGGGCGCGACTACGAGGATTTGACGTGTCGCGGACTTTGGCATCAGAAGGGCATGCGCGATGCATCGGGGACCGTGCGGCAAGGCCGGTGGGAAGAGCAGCGAGTACTCACGCTGCTCTTCTTCGGGGACTACTACTTAGTCATCTCCCGTTTCCTCCTCGTTAGCAGCGGGATACAACTGCTCGTACTTCATTTCGATGCGTTCTTCGCTAGCAGCGAGGAGGTCGTCGTCAGCTTCCTTCAAACGCTTAAAGCCCAGCTTGACCCATGAATCAGCTTTGGATAGGTCAACGACAGCGTACTCGCCCGGAAGGCGCACGAGCAGCAGGTTCAGCTCGGCTAGTTCCTCTTCGAGTTCATTCAGAAAGCTCTCACGAATCGCGGTGCGGTTCGCCAGGCGGCGCAGGGTGTTGGCTGAAAAGCGGTAGCGCGTAACTTGGCGGTCGCGCTCTTTCTCGTACAGCTTGGCATTGATTGCAAGCAACTGGGCAGTTGCTCGGGGGGAGCGGCGGTTTTTCATCATCGAGTCCTAGTTAGGAGCGGAAAGTAGAGGTGCCTTTCAAGGCTGAACTGCGACTGCGAGTGAATTGTATGCGACATCGGATTCGGTGTCAATTCCACAGAATTAAGTGCTCATGTTGAGATTTTAGTGCTGACCTCTTGTCGAGGCGCGTGACGTTCGGAAGGCCGCGGAATAAAAAGGGGGAGTGATTGAGGTCTTTTGAAGCGGCTGCTGACAAACGCGACGAGAACAGCTTGTCTTTGTGGGGTGGTGGTCTTGCGGAGGTCTGATTTGCCTAGTGAGAACGACAAGAACAGGTTGTCTTGGAGCGACAACAACAGCTTAACTGCACACTCCCTTCGTCGCACTGTTTCGTTGCAGCTGAATTGCAGCTGGCACCGGCACGGGCTCGGCCGTCAGCGGCGTGACCCACTGCGCGACCTTCAGCCGGTCGTGGAACGCCTGCGCCTGATTGCGGGTGCTGGTGCTGTCTTGTCCGACCGGACCGCCCCGGCGGGGCGGTCGAGCGGAATGCCGAGGCTGCTGCGGCGCGGCGATGGATCAGCCGGTGAGCGTTGAACGAAGGTCGATTGGCGCCGGCGTGATTTGATGCATGTCGAAGATCACCACTTCGTTGTACCCGGTTCGCAGCCACGGGGCGGGACAGAACAGTCGATATTGAGGACCGACGTTCCAGTAGCGGCCGAGGTTGCGCCCATTGACCCATACAATGCCTTTGATCCAACCACGCATGTCCAGGAACGTATCGCCTACCTGGTCAAGCATGAGAGCAGCCTTGAAGAACAGGCCGGGTCGCGCCGGATTCGTGCAGACTTGTCGCAGACTCGTGATGTACTCGGCATCCATCGGGAGCGCGTACGTTGTCCATTCACGCAACGGCTTCGCTCCGACTGTCACGTCCCCGTTGATCCCCTTTCGATCAATCAGGTCGTCACCGTAGTTGACGCGGCCCATGCCTTCGACGAGCACATCGAGCACCTTGCCACCGGTCGGAAGCGTGACGTGCTCGGTGCTTGATACGACGCGCAACCCTTCCGCGAGATATCGCGGCATTTTCGCGCGCGTCATGCCGCCAGCATATTCGGTGTCGACGAACACTGTCGCATAGTCGTGAACGTCACCCGCCGATAGCGGGCCGCCGGCTCCGCCGATGTCCGCGTGGCGGTAAAGAACGAAGCCGGCCTGTTGGCCGTGCATTTCCATCGGCCGCGGCGCGTCGCTTGTCGCGATCGGCGCCGGCAGATTGTCCCATAGCGAAGCGAAAAGAAACGGCCGCAGCGAATGATCGCCGGCGAGCTCGATCGTGGGTGGTGCTGCCGGTACGGGCGGGAGCGGTTCGGACAGGTGCGCCTGAATCAGGTCGCGGTAGCGCGTGAAGCTGGCCGCTGCACGTCCCTGTTCGTCGATTGGCGCGAAGTAGTCATAGCTCGTGATGTCAGGTTGATAGTCGCCTGTCTTGTGGTCGCGGTTCGCGCCGGCCGTGAAGCCGAAGCTCGTGCCGCCGTGGATCACGTAAATGCTGAACGACAGGCCATAGCGCATGAAATCCGATAGCTCGCGCGAGATGTCGGAATCGTCCCCCTGGAATTTCCGGTCGCCCCAATGGGTAAAGAAGCCCGGATAGACTTCGCCACCCATGACGGTAGAACCGGGGAATTCTTCGCGTATCCGATCGATGTCGTGCGCCTTCGGCCCACTGAGGCCGATCGCGCAGCCGTCAAGCGCAGTTCGGTTTTCCCGCAATTGCTTGACACCATCGTCGGTAAAGAACGGCCCCGTGATGCCGCCGTCAACCCATGCGCGCCGTATTTCCTCCAGATAGGCGACGTCGTCGCCGTAGGTCGCATACTCGTTTTCGATCTGGATCAGCAGGATCGGGCCGCCGTTTGCCGACATCAACGGGCGTACCCGCGGCACAAGCTCGGCAATGTACTGGCGCGCCGCTTCCATGAAGCGCGGGTCACGGTGCGAGCCCACGCGCAACTGGATGTCATCGTGTGCGAGCAGGCGTGAAGGGATGCCACCGAGATCCCACTCGCCGCAGATATACGGGCCGGGCCGTAGCAGCACCCACATGCCTTCGTCCTGGCAGAGCTGCATGAATGTCTCGACGTCGCGCTCGTCTGACTCGAAATCGAATTTGCCCGCGGCCGTCTCGTGGAAATTCCACATGACGTAGACGGCGATGGTGTTCATCCCCATCGCCTTTGCCATCTGGATTCGGTGGCGCCAGTACTCGCGCGGGATGCGCGCCGGATGCATCTCGCCGCTACGAATCTGGAATGGCGCACCGTCGAGCAGGAAGGTGATGCCGTCGTCGCCGAACGTCAGGATGTGGCTGCCCCCGTTTTTCGGCGTGGGGCCCGCCAGGATTTTCCGCGGCTCGAATGTCACGGACGTCTTGTCGCGACTGCATGCCCCGAGAAGCGGCACCAGCGCTGCCGCCATCAAAAAGTTTCGCCTGTTCAAACTTATGTACCGGTTCTTTTTTTCGGATTCGCCGAGCCTGGCCGTGGCTCGCCTTTCAGTAACGCAACATTATCTTACGAATCCAATTTTCGGGTCGGATCGGGCGCCGTTACCGGCCGCAGCCGCCGTGCCGGTGTCGTGTTGCCTCGCCGTTGTGCGAGAATCGCCCGCAACAACCACTCCAAGCGACGATCGCGGCGGCCGTCCGCGCATCGCGCCGACTTCCGATGGCTGCCATCCTGTCTACCTCGACCGCAGTCGATGCCCGCGTGCTGACTGATGCGCAGCAGGCGCTGCTTGCGCGTCTGCACGCGTATTCCCCCGACGCGCCCGATGCGCCGCTGCCGTACAGCCGGCGCCTTGCCGAAGCCGAACGCTGGTCGCATGCGCACGCGCTGGCCGTAATCGACGAATACAAGCGCTTCGCGTTCCTCGCGCAGGCGGCCGGCCATCCGGTCACGCCGTCGCACGCGGTCGACGCCGCCTGGCACCTGCACCTGCAATACACGCGCGAATACTGGGACGTGTTCTGCGCCGACGTGCTGCGCGCGCCGCTGCATCACGTGCCGGGTGCGGGCGCGCCCGACGAGGCCGCGCAGTACGCGCGGCACTACCGGCAGACGCTCGACAGCTACCGCAGGCTGTTCGGCTGCGAGCCGCCCGAAGCGATCTGGCCGCGCCCCGTGGCCGAGCCGGCCGTGCCCGCCGACGCCCCGGTGCAGCGCGCAGAACCGCGCGATGGCCCGTCTAGCGAGCCCGCCGCACGCCCGCGACGCTGGCGGCGCTTCGCGAAGCTCGCTTGGCCGACGGCGGCGATCAGCGTCGCGGCGACCTGCGCGAGCGCGAGCGATTTCAATGTGCTGGACTTCTCGGGGCCGGACTTTCTCGGGTTGTTCTACGTGCCGCTCTGCATCGCCGCGCTGCTGCTGATCGCCGGCCTGCAGTGGCTCGAATACCGCCACCGTGTGTGGGGAACGCGCGCCGCCGAATCGTCGCCCGACCTGAGCGCGGAGGAAGCGGCGTATCTCGCGGGCGGCGGTGCCCGGATGGCGCAGGTCGCGATGCTGTCGCTCGCGCATGCCGGTGCGATCGAGCTGCGGATGAGCAAGGCCCACGGCGCGCGGGTGCGGATCGACGATCTGCGACAAGCCGGCGCTTATGGCGCCGACTGGGAATGGCTGAGGAGGCAACCCGGCGGCGAGGCGAGCTGCCACGCGTTTCGTCAGCGTCTCGCGTGGCGCGAAGCCGAATGCGCCGCGGCGTTGCAGCGCAAAGGCTGGCTCTGGGCGCCGGGCGAGATGCGGGCGACGCGGATGGCCGCGCGCGCGATCCTGCTGCTCGTGTTCGGCGCGGGCGCGGCGAAGCTCGCGGTCGGCCTGACCCGTGGCCGGCCCGTGCTGCTGCTGATGATTGTCATGACGGCGTTCATGGTCGCGTACCACTTCATGGTCGGACGCCTGCCCGGCTTGGGGCGCGGCGGCATGACGCGCGGCGGCCAGGCGGCGCTCGACGCGCACCGCGACGAACGCCGGGGCGAGCGCGCGACGCCGGACGGGCTCTTGTGGACGGCCGCGCTGTTCGGCGCCGGTGCGCTCGCCGGCACCGTGTGGGCCGCGCATTCGAAAGTGCTGATGGCGCCGCCGCCTATCGCCGTGAAAACCGGCGGGTCGAGCGGTTCGTCCGACTCGGGCGCCGGGGACAGCAGTTCGAGTTCGTGCGGAGCGTCGAGTTCTTGCAGTTCGTCGAGCTCATGCAGCTCGAGCAGTTGCGGCGGCTGTTCGAGCAACTGAGCACAGGGCGCGCCGCCGGGATGGCGCGCCGTGCCGCCGGCATCAGGCAAGCGGCACGGCGCGCGCCGACTACGCGATCGCGGCATCGGCGGGCGTTCGTGCCTGCGCGGCACGCCCGTCGCCCGCCTCGACGATCAGCGTCCAGTCGAACGCCGGCAGCGCGCAGAGCTGCTCGACGGTGGCCGTGTACTCGTGCGCGGGCGCGTGCAGGTAGCGCACCTTGTCGGTCCATTCGGGCAGCGGCGCCTGCGACGTGGTCACCACGACCGCCAGCAGATCCTGTTCCGGCCGCCTCGCGATTTCCTGCAGGCTCAGCCGGACCTGGTCGAGGTCGCCCTCTGCGTCCAGGATCAGCGCGCCGGCGATCGGCGCATCCGGCCGGGCGGGCGGGTTGCCGACAGCGCCTTTGTCGATGCACTGCTGATACACGTGGCGATAGCGCGGCAGCGCCTGCTGCAGCGCGTGATGCTTGCGGACCTTCGCCTGCGCCGTGCGCGCGAGCCCGCGGCGCAGCGCCGGGTTCGCGATCAGCCGGTCGAGCGCGTCGACCCAGGCCTGCGGCGCATCCGGGACCAGCAGGCCGTCGCAGCCGTCGTGCAGCGCGAAGCGATAGGCCGGTCGGTCGCTGACGATTGAGGGGATGCCGGCCGCCGCGTATTCCTGCCACTGGATCGTGCTCGTGGCGGCGTTGTAGTCATGGTCGGCGAGCGGCAGCAGCGCGATGTCCCAGCGCCGTTCCGGCAGGCGTCGTGCGTGCGCGTCGTAGTCGTGAAGCTCGGGCTCGCACGCGGCGGCCGGATGGCCGGCCCAGCCCGGCGGGACGTCCGCGCCGACGAAACTCACCCTGACCTTGCCGGGATGGCGCGCGCAGATCGCGTGCAGCGCCGCGTCGACGAGCGCGAAGTTGTCGGCGCGCAGCGACGCGCCGGCGATGCCGATCGTCACGCAGTCGTCGCCGCGCGCCGCCACGGGGCGGTAGAACCGGTCGAAGTCCACGCTGTCGGGCAGCACGTGAACGCGCGGGTGCGACAGCCGGTAGCGGCTGGCGATGAACGGCGTGGATACGATCACGGCGTCTGCGTTGCGCAGCATGAGCTCGATCCCCGCGCGGGCCATCCCGCCTTGCGTGGCGAGCGGATGCGCGGGCGGCAGTTCGGTCAGCAGGTCGTCGGTCTCGTAGATCACCGGCTTTTCATGCTTGAAGATCGTGTACAGGTCGTTGCCCGTCAGCAGGCCGGGCGTCAGCCGGTGCAGCAGGACGGCGTCGGCCGTGGCCAGCACGCTGCTGTCGATCTGGCCGTCCCGGATGCCCGGGACGAGTTCCCATTCGTCGCTCAGCAGACCGAACGGCAGCGTGAGGCGAATGCGCGACGACGCGCATGCGTCCGGATCGATCGAATACACGACCAGGCGCTTGCGGCGCGGTGCGGCGTCCGCAGTCGCGGCGACGGGCGCCAGCGTCCGGTTCTCCGCCAGCAGCCGGGCGTACAGCGCACCGTGGCGCGCGGCGTTGCGGCCGATGTCGTGCTGCGCGCGGATCGCATCCTGCGCGGCTGCGGCGAGTTGCGCGCGGGTTTGCGGATGTTCGATCAGGTGCGCGATCGCGTCGACCCACGCGTCGGCGGTGTCGGCGACGAGCGAGCCCGTGCTGCCGTGGACAACCGGGCCGCCTTGCGCCGGCGTAGCGACGAGCACCGTGGCCGCGCCGGCCGCCGAGTATTCGAGCCATGCGCGCGGCGGCGCATCGTCGCGCAACGTGACCGGCGCCGCGACCAGCGCGATGTCGAGGTCCGCGCGCTTCAGCGCGTCGGCGTAGCTGTCGTAAGGGGCGGGCTCCGTAATCAGCGTGACGTCCGGTTCGCGGTCCCAGCCGGCCGGCAGCGCCGCGCCGACGAACGACACCCGGAGCTTCCCCGGAAACCGGCGGCGGAGCTCGGCCAGCGCGTGGCGGACCTGCTCGAGACGCACGCCGTCGAGACCGGTGCCGGAAACCGCAAGGTTCACGTGGTCGCGCACGCCGGGCGCCGCGCGGTGCAGACGCTCGAGATCGACGCTGGTCGGCAGCACGTGGACCGATGCGTTGACTTGACGGTACTCCCGCACCAGCGCTTCCGACGGCACGACGATCGCATGCGCGCGCTGCACCGCGCTGCGGATGCCTGCCTTGCGGCGCGCGTTGTCGGCCGCGCCGGGGATGTCGGCGAGCAGCGTGTCGAGCGGCGCGTCGATCTCAAGGACGACCGGCTTGCCGAGCGAGAACAGGTGTTCCAGCGTGGCGGCGGACAGCAGGCCCGGCGTGTCGCCCTGCAGCACGATCAGGTCCGCGCGCTGCAGCGCGTCGGGATCGATGCCGGCTTGCGTGACAGGGAACGTCAGCGCCCATTCGCGGTCCAGCCGCGCGAACGGCTGCGCGAAGCGCAGGCTGGTGCGCGCGTGGTCGGCCGGTTCGGCGGTGACGACCGCGATGCACGAGCGCGGCGCGGACGCGGGCTGTCCCGGGGCGGCGGCGCCTGTCGCGACGGCCTGCGCATCCAGCTTGTCCGCATGGGCCTGGGTCCGCTCGACGAAGTGCTGCAACTGCTGCCAGAACGCCTCCTCCTCCTTCAGGTAGACGCTGCGCGCTTCGTGAACGGTGGCCTTCGCGTGGGCGATCTCGTGTTCGTCGAGCCCCCATGCGATGCCCTTGCCGTCCATCACCCACCGGGTCGGCTCCGACAGCGACGCGTCATTCATGATGCACACGACCGGGCAGCCGCACAGCAGCGCTTCGAACACGGCGGTGGACCATTCGTACATGTACACGCACTCGACCTGTCGGAACAGCGCCGCGAGTTCGTGCGCCGAACGTTCCGGCACGCGGGTCGAGATTTCGATCGACTCGGCGGTGACCGGATGCAGCGTGCCGCCGCGCCGCAGGTGGCGATTGATGAAGACGGCCGTGCCGTTGCGGCGGGCGTCGTCGACCCCGTCGCTGTTGAAGATGCGCGTGTCGACCAGCGGCATGCGCAGCAGGTCCGCCTTCCATTCTTCGGGCACCAGCGACGGCCCGAACGTGAAGATGAGGTCGTCCGGCTGCAGGGTGATCGGTTCGCCGTTGATGCGGCCGGGCTCGGCCAGCAGGTAGCGCACGACGCAGCGCGCGTTGAGCGGGTTGCCGGTGACGACGTCCGGGTAGACGACGATCGGGCTGCGGTTCGCGCGGGCATGCATCTGTGCGATGTCGTTGGTCAGCGGCGGTGTGCGCAGCTCGGGATGCACGACCGCCGTGCAGACGTACGCTTCCTGGCCGAGCAGGTTCAGCACGTGGCACAGGTAGTGCATCGCGCGGATCCCGCCGGAGGTTTGCCGGAAATTCGGCGCGAGTATGTAGTACGGGTGGTCGAGTCGCGTAAAAATGCGCGAACCGCCGTGCGCGAGGCCAGGTTTGGGAGTCGTCATCGTTATCGGGTGCGGTAGAAATCGAAGACCACGTCGAGGATGCGATCCTGTTCGGCTTCGGTCATGTCGTGGTAAAGCGGCAGCCGGACGAGGCGGTCGGCGACGAGGTCCGTCACCGCCATGCCGGACCCGCAGCGCCCGTAGCGCTGGCCGGCCGGCGAACTGTGCAGCGGCACGTAGTGGAACACCGCGTTCACGCCCACCGCGCGGATCTGCTGCAGCAGCGCGGTGCGTTCGGCGAGGTCGCGTGCGAGGAAATAGAACATGTGGCCGTTGCCGCGCTCGGCGAGCGAAATCGCGGGCAGCTCGATCAGCCCGTCCGCGTGCAGCGGCTGCAGCGCGTCCTGGTAGCGCTGCACGGTCGCGCGCCGCTGCGCGGTGATCACGTCCGCGTGCTCGAACTGCGCGTACAGGAACGCCGCGATCAGCTCGCCCGGCAGGAACGACGAGCCGACGTCGACCCAGGTGTACTTGTCCACCTGCCCGCGGAAGTACTGACTGCGGTTGGTGCCCTTCTCGCGGATGATCTCCGCGCGCTCGACGAGGCGCGGGTCATTGACCAGCAGCGCGCCGCCTTCGCCCGAGATCACGTTCTTGGTCTCGTGGAAGCTGAGGCACGCGAGGTGGCCGAGGCTGCCGAGCGGCTTGTCGTTCCACGTCGACTGCAGCGCCTGGGCGGCGTCCTCGATCACCCACAGGTCGTGGTCCGCCGCGAGTTGCCCGATCACGTCCATGTCGCATGCGACGCCCGCGTAGTGCACCGGCACGATCGCGCGCGTGCGCCGGGTGATCGCGGCGGCGATCTGCGTCTCGTCGAGGTTCAGCGTGTCGCGGCGGATGTCGACGAACACCGGCGTCGCGCCGCGCAGCACGAACGCGTTGGCGGTCGACACGAACGTGTAGGACGGCATGATCACTTCGTCGCCGGGCTGCACGTCGGCGAGGATCGCGGCCATCTCCAGCGCTGCCGTGCACGAGTGCGTAAGCAGTGCGCGCTGGCAGCCGATGCGCGCTTCCAGCCAGCGGTGGCAGAGCTTCGTGAACGCCTGGTCGCCGGCGAGGCCGCCCTGCTCGACCGCTTTCGCGATGTAGTAGAGCTCCTTGCCGACCACGAACGGGCGGCCGAACGGAATGCTGTCGAGATTGGGTGGGCCGAACATGGTCAGGCTCCGCGTCAAGGGGTGGGACGTTCGGCCGCGCGGTTCGCGCGCGGCGCCGCTCAGATGTCCTTGCGGACGAGAATCGTGAATTCGTACAGGCCGTAGTCGTGCAGCAGCGCGACGTGGCGCGAATAGCGGCGCTTGCAGCGATCGAACAGCGCGCACGGGTCCGCGTAATACAGGAGGTCCGGGCGCATGAACGGCGGATCGGAATACGACGTCAGGCAGTTGAACGCGAAGCCCAGTCGGCTCGTCGCGTGCAGCGTGTCGAGCGTCGCGTGGATGTAGTCGAGCCACGCGTCGTCGCCGTGACCGCGCCTGACGTTGAAGATGCCGGATGCGATCCCGTAGTCCGACGCAGCCTGCGGCTCCGCGCCGACATGAAACGCCACGTTCGCGTCGTCGCGGTAGCGCTGCCGCGCGGCGTCGACCATGTCGGACGAGATGTCGTAGCCCGCATACGCGAAGCCGTCGGGCAGCGCGCGCGCCTTCAGGAAATCGACCAGCGCGCCGTAGCCGCAGCCGATGTCGTTCACCGAGTGGCCGCCGGACGCGGGCAGGATTTTCGTCAGTTGTTCGAAGCGCAGGAACTGGCCGGTTTCGCCGTTCCAGTCGACGCCGCGCGCGGTCGCGCCGTGCTCCGCCAGCCGCGCGCTGTAGTACGCGGCCACATCTTCCAGCAGGTTCGCATGCCGGGATTCGCTCATGGACATCACCTCAGTCTTTCGAGGTCAGCGCGTACCGGCGCGCTTCGGGACCGCAGTTGAACAGCACGTCGAGCACCGTCACGCCGTGGACGAAGTCGCCCCACTGCTGCGGATACTCGGGATAGGCCGGATAGTCGAACCAGCTCACCGCGACGCCGGCATCGGCGAACAGGTTCTCGTCGAGGTAGCTGCGCGCGGCCGGGCCGGACAGGTACTCGGTCGCGCCCGCCTGCACGCACAGGTTCAGCAGCTTCTCGGTGCGGTCGCCGTGCAGCGCATAGTCCGACGTCGACGACACGCGCGTGCCGATCTCCAGTTGCCGGAGGACCCACGTCAGCATCGCGACATTCAGCTCGCTCAGCATCCCGTAGGTGCGACCGGTGTAGAGCGCTTCGAGCTCGTCCGCATAGCGCGCGAAGTGCGGCGCGCGCGCGTAGTTCTGCTGCAGGGCTTTCCAGTGCAGCTGTGCCCAGTCGGCGCCGTCGATCTCGGTTTCGCGGATCGACTGGTGATACTTGCCCTTCACCTTCACCGGCACGCTCAGCCATTGCACGCCCTGCGGCGTCTTGATCTGGTTGCGGTTGCGCCAGTCGCGGCGCGTGTATTGCGCGTCGTCGTAGAGGATGAACTCGTCGCTGGCGGCGATCAGGTCGAAGTAGCCCTTCCACGGAATGTAGTTGGACTGGACGATCGCCACCCGCTTCGCGTCACGGTTCATGGTCGCACCGCTCATGCCGGAATGTGGCCGTACCGGTACATGTCGACGAGCTCGGGCGGAATGCCCCAGTCCGTCGCGCCCAGCTTGTCGTGCAGCGCCTCCAGGTCCGCGCGTATCGCGTTCTGCAGCTGCTCGACCATGCGGTTGCGCGCCGGCACGAAGTCGTGCTGGTACGCGGCATTGATCTGATGGCGCACCGTCTTCGCGATCGCGGCCTCGCGCGTCATGTTGCGGATCAGCGGGCGTTCGGGCGCGAGTTCCGCATAGCGCGGATCGATCGGCTCGCCGCGCATCGCCGCGACGAGATCGCGGCACAGCACCGGCGACAGGTGGAAGCCGTCGCGCTTGGTGCCGCCGAGAATCCACAGGTCGCGCACGCTGGTTTCGCCGAACAGCGGATACAGGTCGGACGTCGTCGGCCGCCAGCCGACGTTGACGTTGAGCAGGTTCGCGCGCGAGAAGCGGGTGTTGATCTGGTCCATCGCGGACTTGAGCAGCGTGTACGCGCTGCCGGCGTGGCCGTGGTCGTGCGGCACCGGGCTGATGTAGTTGCTGGCGCCGACGAGGGTCCGGTCCGGCCCGTGCGGCGCCGAATACACGCCGCACGCGAGGCCGCGGTTGGTCGTGCGCACGCAGTGCGTGTGCACGTTCTCCTTGCTCTGCAGTTCGATCGACATGCCGATGCCGTAGAACATCCGCTGCACCGGCAGCTCGGGCAGGCTTGCCTGCAGCACGCGCGTCACGTTGGCGCCGTTGCAGAGGATGAAGCGGTCCGCGCCGAGCACGCTGCCATCGGACAGGCGTGCCCCGGTGACGCGTCCGGCCGCGGTGTCGAGCCGCTCGACCTCGGCGTCGATGAAGCGCACGTTGCCGGCTTGCGCGACCGACTGGGTCAGCGCGTCGAGAAACTGTTTCGGATTGACCCAGCCTTCGCGCTTCAGGAAGACCGCCTTCAGCGCGCGATAGCGCGGGTCCGGATGATAGTTCGGGATGCCTGACGGATCGACCGCCTCGCAGGGCTCCTCGAATTCGCGGCAGAACCGCTGCATGGCCGCGAAGTTCTCGTCGTCGAGCGCGTCGGTCGCGGCATTGTTCAGCACGAAGGTGCCGAAGCCGTACGCGATCGCGCGCTCCGGCGTGCAGATTTCAGCGAATACGGCGGGCCAGGCCGCCGTCGCGCCGCGGCTCAGCTCGAACTTGAAGCGGTCGATCGGCGTGCCGAGCGAATCGCCTTCCAGTTCGGTAAACGAATTGAGCATCGCCGCCGCAGCGCGCGTGGCCGAGCCGGGCCGATGCGCGTGGCCGACGATCACGAGCTCGACGCCCGGGTCGGCCTGCTGCCATGCGCGGGCCGTCATCAGGCCGAGAATGCCGTTGCCGAGGATTGCGATCTTCATTTGCGTGCGCCCCCGCCTTCGGGGAATGACAGGTAGCAGAGCGACGGATAGGCCGCCGCCTTGTGGATCTGGTGCGGACGGTTGCCGAGCAGGTCGCGCAGGTAATGGATGCCTTCCGCGGGCAGCTGGCCGCCGCGGGTGAGCTGCCAGAACGCGACGATGCCGCCGGGCACCAGCCGCTCCATCACCGCGTCGAACGCGTGCCGGGTCGGCTCGATCACGTTCAGGTCGAACCACGCGAGCGCGACCATCTCGCCGGGATGCGCTTCGCCGAACGCCGCCAGCGTGTCGCGGCAGTCGCCTTCCCACACGTGGTGCTTGTCGTGCACGTGCCCCATCGCGTTGCTGCGCTCGTGCAGGTTCAGCAGTTTGCGCAGCAGGTCGGCGTACTCGCCGGACAGCGAGTACGTGCCGTCGGAGAACAGCTTGCGGTCGCGCGTGTCGTGCTCGGCGAAACCCGTGTAGCCCGTGAACGTATCGAAAGCGTGGATGCGGCGCTGGAAGTTCAGCGGCTCGAGAATCGCGCGGAAGTTCTCGCACAGCACGGCGGTCTGCCCGCGCCACGTGCCGAGATCGAGGATCGCGCCCGGCAGCGGCACGATTTTTTGATAGATCTCAAAGGTCGCGAGAATGCGTGCGAGGAGCGAGCCGCGCACGAACAGGCCGAGCGACCGTTCCAGTTCCTCGCGCGTCGCGGGGTAGGTCTGCATCAGGTCGAACAGTTCGCGGCGCGCCGCGAGCTGATCGCCATCTGCGTTGGTGATGATCGCTGATTCGTGCATACACAGGGCTCCAGGCACAAAGGGTGTGACCGGACGAGCGCGCGTCGGCGCGGTGGCATCGGAATGCGCAACCGTCCGAGCGTCGCAGGTCGGGCATCTTTCTGCGATCAAGTCTAGCGAGCGCCGCCAGGATCGAATGTCGGATTAGCGGGTGGTTTCACCCCGCATTTCGATGGATTCGCGGGTATCCGGCGCGAATTCCGGGCGCCCGCGGGTGCGGCTCGCAGTAGCGGGAATAGCGACCAATTCCAGCACCTGCTCGCCAGATTGGAACGCGGCGTGCGCGGGGAGAATTCGGACACGTCGGAGACCGTCGGTGCGTGCGTCCGCGGGCGAAGGCGTGCGCCGACGCGGCGGCGCCGGCCGCGATTCGAATCCCGTATTGGCTACCAGGACGACTTAGCTCATGATGCCCACCTCCCCCGCCGCCGCCACGATCGAACAGGCGCTGGCGCACCATCAGGCCGACCGGCTGGAAGAGGCCGAGACGCTGTACCGGCGGATCCTCGACACCGATCCCCGGCACGCGGACGCGCTTCACCTCCTCGGCCTGATCGGCCATCAGTACGGGCGTTATCAGGAGGCATCCGACCTGATCATGGCGGCGATCGAGGTCAAGCCGGACGCGATCTATTACTACAACCTCGGCAACGTGATGCAGGCGGACAACCGTCACGCCGCCGCCGCCGAGTGCTTCCGTCTCGCCATCGAGCTGCGACCCGACTACGTCGATGCGTACAACAACCTCGGCAACGCGCTGCGGCTCGCCGGCGACGCCCGCGCGGCCGTCGATGCGTTCTGCCAGGCCATCGCGCTGAAGCCGGACAACGGCCAGGCCTACAACAACCTTGCGAATGCGCTGTTCGACCTGAACGAGATTCCGGCCGCGCTCGAGGCGTACCGGCACGCGGTCGCGCTGCGCCCCGAACTGCCGGAGCCGCGCAGCAACCTGCTGTTCGCGAGCCACTGCAGCGAAGCGTTCGACCACGACGCCTATCTCGCCGAAGCCGCGCGCTACGACGAAGTCGTCACGCGGTGCGCGACGCCGTGGACGGACTGGCTCGTCGACCTGACCGCCCGCGCCGGGCGGCCGCTCAAGGTCGGCATCGTGTCGGGCGACCTGAAGGCGCATCCGGTCGGCTATTTCATCGAGAGCATGCTGAAGCATCTCGACGCGAACCGGATCGAGATGCATGCGTACCCGACGCGCGACGTCGAGGACGACGTGACCGCCCGCATCAAGCCGGCCTTCGCGACGTGGACCTGCATTGCCGGCCTGAGCGACGAAGCGGCGGCCGCGCGTATCCGCGCGGACCGCATCGACGTGCTGCTCGACGCGGCGGGCCACACGGTCTACAACCGCCTGCCGTTGTTCGCGTGGAAGCCCGCGCCGCTGCAGGCGAGCTGGCCCGGTTATTTCGCGAGCACCGGCGTGCGCGCGATCGACTACGTGATCGGCGACCGTCACGTGCTGCCGCCCGCCGAGGCCGCGCATTTCACCGAGCGGCCGTGGCATCTGCCGGACAGCTATCTTTGCTTCACGCCGCCGGCCGAGCCTGTCGACGTCGGCGCGCTGCCGATGCTCGCGAGCGGCCATCCGACCTTCGGCTATTTCGGCAAGCTCGCGAAGATCACCGATCACGTCGTCGCGGTCTGGTCGCGCGTGCTGCAATCGGTCGCGGGCGCGAAGCTGTTCGTGAAGGCGGAGCATCTCGACGATCCTCACCAGCAGCAGGCGCTTGCCGCGCGCTTCGCGGCGCACGGCATCGACGCGCAGCGCCTGATCCTCGAAGGCCGCTCGCCGCGCGCCGAATACCTGGCCGCGTACCGGCGCGTCGACCTGATGCTGAGCCCGTTCCCGTATCCGGGCGGCACGACGACCGCCGAAGCGTTGTGGATGGGCGTGCCCGTGCTGTGCCGGCGCGGCGAGCGCTTCCTGTCGCACATCCCCGAGAGCCTGCTGCATGCGGCGCGGCTGCCCGAGTGGATCGCGGACGACGACGACGCGTATGTCGCGAAGGCCGTCGCGCAGGTCGGCCAGCCCGCCGGGCTGGCGGCGCTGCGCACGACGCTGCGCGAGCAGGTGCTCGCGTCGCCGCTGTGCGACGCGCCCCGCTTCGCGCGCCACTTCGAGGACGCACTGCACGGCATGTGGGCGCAGCACGTCGAAGCCGCGCCGGTCGCATCCGTGTGAGGCCGCTCACGACGTGACGTGCGTGGGTATTCCGACGCCGGCGGCAAGCGGAACATGGCGCCCCTCGCGCTGAACACCGCGCCGGGCGACGTGATCGTCGTTCCGACCGGTGGCGCGTGCGCGACACCGTCGTCGGGATGGCATGCGATGGGATGGCGGCGCTGGCCGTGACGATGGGTCACGGCGGCAGGCTGATCGACTTCGGACGCGAACCGCATCCGTAATTAGCAGAGCAGACGAGATGGACGGAACAGGACAGGCATTGCAGGCGGCGCTCGCGCATCATCAGGCGGGGCATCTCGCGGAAGCGAAGACGCTGTACGACGCGATCCTCACCGCGCAGCCGGGCCAGCCGGATGCGCTGCATTTCCTCGGGCTGCTCGCGTGCCAGCTGAAGCAGTACGACGCAGGGCTCGCGCTGATGGAGCAATCGCTCGTCGAGCGGCCGGACGCGTCGTACTTCAACAACCTGGGCAACATGCTGCGCGAAAGCGGCCGGCTCGACGACGCGATCGCGCGCTACCGGCGCGCGGTGGCGCTGCGGCCGGACTACCCGGAGGCGCACAACAACCTCGGCAATGCATTGCGCGACGCGCGCGAGCCGGCGGCTGCGATGGAGAGCTGCGCGCGCGCGATCGAACTGCGGCCCGGTTACGCGCAGGCGTACAACAACCTCGGCAACGCGCTGCAGGATCTGGGCGACCTCGACGGCGCCGCCACGCATTACGTCCGCGCGATCGAGCTGGACGCGTCGATGGCGATGGCCCACGCGAACCTGAGCGCCGTGCGTCACAAGCAACTGCGCTGCGCGGAAGCGCTCGCGCATGCGCTGGACGCGATCCGGCTCGCGCCGAACCTCGCCGAAGCGCACAACCACGCGGGCAACGCGTATCACGGACTGGATCGGCTCGACGCGGCCGAGGCCAGCCATCGCACGGCCGTCACGCTGAATCAGGCGGACGCCGGCGCGTGCCACAACCTGTCCGTCGTGCTGCTGAAGCTGCAGCGGCTCGACGAGGCGCTCGTGTATTGCAGGCAGGCGTTGCAGGCCGGCCCGCCGGCCGTGTTGATGCACGTCAATCTCGGCGACATCCTGCGCGCGCAGGGCAACGTCGATGCCGCGGTCCACGCGTATCGCGATGCGCTCGCGCTGGTGTGCGACGACGCCGACGACGTCGCGGCGACCGTGCTGAACCGGCTGCTGTTCAGCGCGGCGGCGTCCGCGTGCGTGAACCCTGCCGACTACCTGGCCGACGCGCGGCGCTACGGCCGGCACCTGGCCGCGCGTTCGACGCGCCATGTGCACGATCCGCGCGAGCGGGCCGTGCGCGCGCAGGGGCGGCCGCTGCGTGTCGGCTTCGTGTCCGGCGACCTGCGCCTGCACCCGGTCGGCATCTTCCTGGAAAGCGTGCTTGCGCACCTCGAGCGCACGCGCATCGACCTGCGCGTGTACGTGACCACGGACGAGGAGGACGCGATCACCGCGAAACTGAAGCCGCACGCGAACGGCTGGCGCTCCATCGCCGCGCTGGGTCCGGAGGCGGCCGCGCGGATGATTCTCGACGACGAAATCGACGTCCTCGTCGACCTCGCGGGCCATACGCAGTCGAGCGGGCTTCCCGTGTTCGGCTGGAAACCCGCGCCGGTGCAGGCGAGCTGGCTCGGCTTCTTCGCGTCGACCGGCTGCGACGCGATCGACTACTTCATCGGCGACCGCTACACGCTGCCGGACGCCGAAGCGCACCACTTCGTCGAGAAGCCGTGGCGGCTGCCCGACAGCTTCCTGTGCTTCACGCCGCCGGCCTGCGACGTCGAGGTCGGCCCGCTGCCGATGGCGGCGAGCGGCCATCCGACGTTCGGTTGCTTCGGCCAGCTCGTGAAGATCGGCGACGACGTCGTGCGCGCGTGGTCGCGCATCCTGCACGCGCTGCCGGACGCGCGGCTGCTGCTCAAGGCGCACGAGCTCGGCCGCGAGGGCGTGTGCGACGCGACCGCCGCGCGCTTCGCGCGGCATGGCATCGACGCGGACCGGCTGATCCTCGAGGGCGGTTCGCCGCGCGCGGAATACTTCGGCGCATATAACCGCATCGACGTCGCGCTGAGCCCGTTCCCGTACCCGGGCGGCACGACCACGGCAGAAGCGCTGTGGATGGGCGTACCGGTGCTCGGGATGAAGGGCAGCCGGTTCGTCACGCACATCTGCGAAAGCGTGCTGCACGCGGCGGGCATGGGCGAATGGGTCGCTGACGGCGAGGACACCTATGTCGCGAAGGCGATCGCGGCGGTGCGCGATCGCGAGCGGCTCGCGACGCTGCGCGCCGGGCTGCGCGCGCAGCTGCTCGCATCGCCGCTGTGCGACGCGCGCCGGTTCGCCGCGCATCTCGAAGCGGCGTTCCTCGCCATGTGGCAACGCTATACGAACTCGGAGCAGGAAGCATGAACGATATCCACGACACGCTGCAGTCCGCGCTCGCGCATCATCAGGCGGGGCGTCTCGCGGAAGCGAAGACGCTGTACGACGCGATCCTCACGGCGCAGCCGGGCCAGCCGGATGCGCTGCATTTCCTCGGGCTGCTCGCGTGCCAGCTGAAGCAGTACGACGCAGGGCTCGCGCTGATGGAGCAATCGCTCGTCGAGCGGCCGGACGCGTCGTACTTCAACAACCTGGGCAACATGCTGCGCGAAAGCGGCCGGCTCGACGACGCGATCGCGCGCTACCGGCGCGCGGTGGCGCTGCGGCCGGACTACCCGGAGGCGCACAACAACCTCGGCAATGCATTGCGCGACGCGCGCGAGCCGGCGGCTGCGATGGAGAGCTGCGCGCGCGCGATCGAACTGCGGCCCGGTTACGCGCAGGCGTACAACAACCTCGGCAACGCGTTGCAGGACCTCGGCGAGCACGAGGCGGCGGCCGCGAGCTACGCGAAGGCGGTCGCGCACCAGCCGCAATACGCGGATGCGTACTGCAATCTCGGCAACGCACTGCATGCGCAGGAGAAATTCGACGATGCTGCGGATGCCTATCGTCGCGCCATCGCGCTGCAACCGGGGTTTCGTGTCGCGCACCAGGGGTTGAGCGCGACGCTGCGCGCGGCAGGTGATCTGCGGGGGGCGGTCGACCACGCGCGCGAGGGGCTCGATCCGGGTGACGCGCACGCGCACTGCGTACTGGCAAGGCTGCTGCAGCGCATCGGCGATTTCGACAAGGCGCTCGAACTGCTCGAGCAGGCGGTCGCGATCGACCCCGCGTATGCCCAGGCATGGGCGTGGCTCGGCGATTTGCGCAACCAGCAGGGCGAATACGGGCAGGCGGTGCAGGTGTGCCGGCGTGCGATCGAGCTCGATCCCGAACTGGCCGACGCATACAACTTCCTTGGCTTCGCGTATCACAACCTCAACTTGCTGGCCGCCGCGGAGTTGAGCCACCGGCATGCGATCGACCTGAACCCGGACGATGCCGACGCGCATCACAACCTCGCCGCCGCGCTGTTTCGGCTCGAGAAGCTCGACGAGGCGATGAAGCACACCGAGATCGCGCGGGCGCTCGGCATCGATCCGCTGAAGGTCCAGATGACGCTCGGCGACATCCTGTGGGCGAAAGGGGATCTCGCCGGCGCGCTGGATGCGTTCCGCTCGGCGATCCGGCACGACCTGCATCGCGCGTACTCGCGGATGCTGTTCAACATGTCGAGTTCGCCCGCGTTCGAACCGCAGGAGTGGGTCGCTGAAGCGCGCCGCTACGGCGAACATCTCGAGCGCGACGCGCACCCGTTCGAGCACGACCGCGCGCAGCGCGTCGCGCAGGCGCAGGGGCGGCCGCTGCGCGTCGGCTTCGTGTCGGGCGACCTGCGGCAGCACCCGGTCGGCATCTTCCTTGAAAGCGTGCTCGCGCGGATCGACCGGTCGCGCATCGAGCCGCATGCGTATGTGACGTTCGTCGGCGAGGACGACGTGACCACGCGGCTCAGGCCGAACTTCGCGAGCTGGAAGAAGGTGGTCAGCCTGGGCCGCGAGGAGGCCGCGCAACTGATACGCGACGACGGCATCGACATCCTGATCGATATGGCAGGACACACCAACTGGAGCGGCCTGCCGATCTTCGGGCACAAGCCCGCGCCGGTGCAGGCGAGCTGGCTCGGTTTCTTCGCGACGACCGGTTGCCGCGCGATCGACTATTTCATCGGCGATGCGCATACGCTGCCGGCCGACGAGGCGCATCACTTCACCGAACGGCCGTGGCGGCTGCCGGACAGCTACCTGTGCTTCACGCCGCCGCCGTACGATGTCGCGGTCGGCCCGCTGCCGATGGCGGCTCATGGCGGCGTCACGTTCGGCTGCTTCGGCAAGCTGATCAAGATCAGCGACGCGGTCGTCGCGCTGTGGTCGCGCATCCTGCACGCGCTGCCGGACGCACGCCTGCTGCTGAAGGCCCATGAACTCGGCGCCGGCGACGTGAACCAGGCGACGCTCGACCGCTTTGCACGGCATGGCATCGGCCCGGAGCGGCTGATCCTCGAAGGCGGCTCGCCGCGTGCGGAGTATTTCGCCGCGTATAACCGCATCGACATCGCGCTGAGCCCGTTCCCGTACCCGGGCGGCACGACCACCGCCGAAGCGCTGTGGATGGGCGTGCCGGTGCTCGGGATGAAGGGCAGCCGGTTCGTCACGCACATTTGCGAGAGCCTGCTGCATGCGGCAGGCATGGGCGACTGGATCGCGGAAGACGAGGCGGCGTACCTCGCGAAGGCCGTTGCGTTCGCGCGCGACCGCGACGGGCTGGCGACGCTGCGTGCAACGCTGCGCGAGCGCGCGCTGGCGTCGCCGCTGTGCGATGCGTCGCGCTTCGCACGCAACCTCGAGGACGCGCTGCACGGCATGTGGGCCAGCTACGCGGCCGGCGACACGGCACCCCGGGACGCGTGACGAGCGGGATCGCGCCGCGACTGAAAGCCGCGTTCGCGCATTGTCGGGCCGGGCCGCCCGGGATGATCGACGCGGCCGTCGAGCGGGCGACGCGGGCGTAGCCGGCGCGATCCGGCTCGCGCTCCCGCCTGCAGGCGAAAAAAAAGCCGCATTGAAGCGGCTCGACGGTACGGCGACAACGGACCGCTCGACTGGCGGCGTCTTTTAATTCGAAATGCGTGGCGGGCAAGACGCCCGGCCGGTCACAGCATGCCAGCCTTCTGGTACTGGCTCGCGGCCTTGATCCGCTCCTGGGACTGCGCGAATTCCGCAGCCAGGCGGTCACGGTCCGTCTGCGCATGCTCGGTGATCGACGCGTCGATCGCCATGATCTGCCGCACGCGGTCCAGTGCCTCTGGCGTCTGCTCGCCGGACAGGTTCATCAGCAGCGGCGAGCGTTCGTCGACGAGGGCCGCGACGCGCACCCAGTCGCGTGCGTCGGCCGCCGACTGCATGGCGCGGGTTAGGTCGAAGGCGCGGGACAGGGTGTCGTTCGTCATGGTCAGTTCCGTTCGGTGCGGTTGCGACTTACTTGTTGGTGGCCATCGCGCCGGCGCTGTTCTGGCCGCCGAACAGCTGGGTCAGGTAGCGGGTGTTGTTCGCCATCTGCGCCATCAGCGTGTTCAGCGCGGTGAACTGCGCGGTGTACTGCGTGGTCAGCTGGTTCGAGTAGGTCTGCAGTTGCGTGGCCTGATTCTGCACGCTCGTCAGGTCGGCATTGATCGCGGTGGTGCGCTGGTCGATCAGGCCGGACGTCTGCGTGTACGTGTTGATGTTCGCATTGAGCGCCTGGGCGATGCCGTTCGTCTGGTTGAAGATCGCCGCCACCGCGGAACCGTTCGACTTGAGCGCGGTGGTCAGCGCGGCGGTGTCGACCGACATCGCACCGGTCGAATCCACGTTGATGCCGATGCTGCCGAGCGCATAGGTCGTGCCGCCCGTCGTGACGCCGCTGCTGAGCGTCGTCGCGAGCGTGTTCCTGATCGTGTTCATCATCGCGTCGCCGAGCAGCGGGCCGGCGGTCTTCGCGGTCGGGTCGTAGCTCGTCAGCGATTTCGCGGTATTCACGAAGTTGGTATACGCGGTCGCGAAATTGGTGATCGCGGTCGTTGCCGCGGCCGTGTCCTGCGACAGCGTGACGGTTTGCGTCGTGCCGACGGCCGCTTGCGACAGCGCCAGCGTGACGCCCGTCAGCGCGCCCGACACGTTGTTCGACGCGCTCGACACCGGCGTGCCGTCGATCGTCAGCTTCGCGTCGGCGGCCGGCGTGACCGTCGAGTAGCCCGACGTCAGTTTCGAATTGACGCCCGTGCCCGAGATCGAGATCGTGTTGGCCGCGCCGGTGGCGTTCGACTGCATCACGAGATGCTGGCCGTCCGAACCGGTGATGACCGACGCGGTGACGCCGGCATTGCCGGATGCGGAATTGATCGACGACGCGATGTCGGACAGCGATGCGCCGGCCGCCACGTTGACGTTGAACGCGGGGTTGCTGCCGAACGTGATGCTCAGCGAGCCGGCCGAGATCGTGTCCGCCGACGTCACGCCGGCCGACGACAGCTTGTTGGCGGTCGCGAGCTGCGTGACATTGACCGAATACGAACCGGCCACCGCGCCGCTGCCGCTCGTGACCGTCGTCGCGATGCCGGTACCGCTTGCCGTCGCGGCCAGGCTGCCGAGCGTGGTGCCGTTCGAGAGGCCGGTGAGCGCGGTCTGCAGCGCGGACAGCGCACCCTTCAACTGGCCGATCGCGGACAGCTGCGTATTGTCGTTCGTCTGGCGGGTCTGCAGGGTCTGCAATTGCCCGGCCGTCTTCGCGTTCACCAGCGTCGTGACGAGCGTATTGACGTCGAGCGACGAATTGGTCGCGCCGCTGATGATCGACTGTCCGGCCTGCGACAGGAGGGTAGTGATGTCCGTGCTGCTGACGGGGGTCGTGGTGGCCATGCCGTTGCTCCGGTCGTCCGCGCTATCAACGTGCGCGATGCGGCGGGGCGCCGCGGTTCAATGCAAAGAGGGAGGCGTGCCTCCCTGGAAAATTCTGGTCCGGGCGGTTTCGGCGGAATCGCGATGCGTTGCATGGCGACGCCGCCGGGCCCGGAGGCGGGCGGGCGCGTGGCCCGCCGCGGGTGCTGCTCGATTAGCCGAGGAGCTTCAGGACTTGCTGCGGCAGCGAGTTCGCTTGCGCCAGAACCGAGATACCAGCTTGTTGCAGCACTTGCGCCTTGCTCAGGTTCGCCGTTTCCGTCGCGAAGTCCGCGTCGGTGATCTGCGAGCGAGCGGCGGTCATGTTGGTTGCCTGGGTTTGCGTCGTCGAGATCGCAGCCTGGAACGTGTTCTGAGCTGCGCCCAGCGTTGCCTGGAACGTGTTGACTTGCTTCAGTGCCGCGTCGATCGCCGTGATCGCCGATTGCGCGCCCGACTGGGTGGCGACGCTCAGGGTGTTCACGCTCATGCCCGTGCTGTTCCAGTTCGCCGTGCCGAAGTCGACGGTAACGACCTGGTTCGCTGCTGCGCCGATCTGGAACGTGACGCTGCCCGTGCCGCCCAGGATGGTCTGGCTGTTGAACGTCGTTTGCGATGCGACACGGTCGATTTCGCCGAGACGCGTCGTCACTTCAGCTTGCAGGTTCGCGCGAGCGCTCGAATCCAGCGAGCCGTCGCCCGCTTGTTGCGCCAGCGTACGGATACGCTGCAGGTTGTCGACCGTCGATTGCAGCGCGCCGTTGGCGGTCTGGATCATCGAGATGCCGTTGTTCGCGTTTGCAACACCTTGCGTCAGCGCGTTGATTGCCGCCGTTTGCGACGTCGAGATCGCCAGGCCTGCTGCATCGTCAGCAGCGGTGTTGATGCGCTTGCCCGAAGACAGGCGGTTGATCGCTTGCGACAGTGCGCTTTGCGAGCCCGACAGATTCGTCTGCGTCGTCAGCGAAAGGATGTTGGTGTTGATGTTCAGCATTTGCTTCCTCGTTTTGGAAAATGGCTGGGATACAGACAGGTTCTGATTTCGGCGTTGCGCTTTATCGCGACTGGCGCTGCCCCGCCTTTCCTGGTTGACGGCGGCACCCGGCGAAAACTTTAGAGGGATGTTTGGGGAAATTCGGGACCGAAGGATCGCTGCCAGTCGAAAGGCCCGCCCGGCTTGGCCGGCCGGGCCGCGGGCGGGCGCCGCACGCGGCTCCGTTCGACGGGGCGATCGGCCGCGCCGCGCGGAGCGACGAACCGGAAGATGCAAAAGGATAGTTTTATCTGTGATTCTCTGCTATGATGGCGGGCTGAATTGAGATTTCTGTCAAGCCTCTGCCGTTTTCGGCACGTCTGCTGGCAGTCAAACGCGGCGCTGCACGCGGCTGTGAAGCGTACTCGCGGTGCTTTCCGCCTCTCTTTTCCGGCCTCCGAGGCCGTATTTCCGCTCGTTTCGCCTGTTTGTGGGGACGCTCGGATGGCCGGTGCGTGGCGCTTGGCCGCTACGTTTTTGACCGTTTAAGCAATTTAGGAACGACATGACGACGATTCTTCTGAAAGAAAACGAGCCGTTCGAAGTGGCGATTCGCCGCTTTCGCCGTGCTATCGAAAAAAATGGCCTGATCGCTGAACTGCGCGAACGCCAGTCCTACGAAAAGCCGACCGCAGTCCGCAAGCGCAAGAAGGCAGCAGCCGTCAAGCGCCTGCACAAGCGCCTGCGCAGCCAGATGCTGCCGAAGAAGCTCCACTAAGAGCGTCTTACGGTTCGCCGCGAAACGGCGGAGCGTGCTTCGAAAGAAGCCGCTCCGCCGTTTTGCTTTTGGGGGCCGGGAAAATCCCGGTGCCTGGGCGAGCGGGGCGCGCTACCGGGCGGGCACGCGACGTGGACGGACGCGAGGGCAGGCGAGGCTGACGGTCATGGCGAATGAATACCAACGGAACCAGGAATCATTTGCATGGGTATGGAATGTCACGCATCGTTTCAACACCCGTCGAACGCGCAACTGTTCCATGCCGCGCGCAAGGGCATCCGGCCTCGCTGGCGGCGGCCGGCCCGCTCGTGCGCGGCGCCTGACCTCGAATGCCCCGCATCTTGTCGAACCGGGGCCGCTCGCCGTCAGCCCGCCTTGCGCCGGCGTGCGGGCTGCTTGCCGCCGAGCGCTGCGCATTGCGCGTGGCACGGGCAGCCAGCTTCGTGATCGTTGACCATGCCGGTGGCCTGCATCAGCGCATAGCAGATCGTCGAACCGACGAACTTGCAGCCATACGCCTTCAACGCCTTGCTGAGCGCGTCGGACTGCTCGGTCGACGCGGGCGCGTCGCGGTACGACTGCCACGCGTTCTGGACCGGCGCATTGCCGACGAACGACCACAGGAACGCGGCGAGCGACCCGTGCTCTTCGCGGATGCGCTGCACGGCGCGCGCATTGGTGACCGCCGATTCGACCTTCGCGCGGTTGCGCACGATGCCGGGATTCTCCAGCAGCTTCTCGATGCGTTTCGGCGTGAAGCGCGCGACGGCATCGACGTCGAAATCCGCAAAGGCTTCACGGTAGCCCGCGCGCTTGTTCAGGATCGTCGACCACGACAGCCCGGCCTGCGCGCCTTCCAGGATCAGCATTTCGAACAGGTGGCGATCGTCGTGCGACGGCACGCCCCACTCGGTATCGTGATAGTGAGCATCCGCTTCCGTCTTCACCCAGTTGCACCGCTGCGACATCGCTTGCCTCGCTTTTCGTATCGACTCGATCGCGTCAGCATAGCGGAAGCCCTTTTCACGGAACAGCCGGCCGAACGGCAGATGGGCGCGCGGCGCCGATCCGGTTAAGCTTGGCGCCTGTTCGAATCAGCGGGATGAAGGCATGGCGGCATTACTTTTTGCGATCGGCATCGACGGAGGCGGCACCGGCACGCGCGCGGTGCTGGCCGACCGGCACGGGCGCGAGCTCGCGCAGGGGCGCGGCGGCCCGTCGGGGCTCGGGCTCGGCATCGAGCGCGCGTGGGCGTCGATCGGCGCGGCCTGCGCGGATGCCTTCACACGGGCCGGTTATGCACTCGACTGGTCGCAGTGCGCGCTCGGCTGCGGGCTCGCGGGCGTCAACAATGCGGCGTGGCTGGCCGCGTTCCGCGCGCAGGCGCCGCTCGCCGCGCTCGCGGTCGAGAGCGACGCGTATACGACCGTCGTCGGCGCACACGGCGGCGCGCCGGGGCTGATCGTCGCGCTCGGCACCGGCAGTATCGCGGCGGCGCTCGATGCGGCCGGCGCGTGCCGGATCGCGGGCGGCTTCGGCTTCCCGTCCGGCGACGAGGCGAGCGGCGCATGGCTCGGCGTGCGCGCACTCGCGTATGCACAGCAGGCGCTCGACGGCCGCGTGCCGCGCGACGCGTTCGCCAACGCGCTGCTCGCGGAAACGGGCGCGCAGGATCGCGACGCGCTCGTCCAGTGGTCGTGCGATGCGAACCAGACGATCTACGCGCGGCTGGCGCCGGTCGTGTTCGCGCATCGTTCGCATCCGGTCGCGGGCGCGCTGATCGCGCAGGCGGGCGACGAGATCGGCAAGATGATCGATGCGCTCGATCCGCAGCAGGCGCTGCCGGTCGCGCTGTGCGGCGGATTGGCGGACGCCCTCGCACCGGCCGTGCCGGCGCGCCATGCCGTCCGGCTGCGCGCGCCGCTCGACGATTCCGCGCACGGCGCGCTGCGGCTCGCGCTGCAGGCGCTGCGGGCGGCGGAAGGGAGCTGACGGCGTTTCGAGGCAGGAGGAAAGCACGCCGCAACCGCGCCGCTGGCGGCGATCGACCGCGAACCGTCCGGCGGGCAACCGGGCACGACGTTAAAATGGCCGTTCCGCAGAGCCCTGAGCGCCACGCTTCCGTCCCATGTACAAAGTCATCGCCACCGATCTCGACGGTACCCTGCTGAACAGCGACCACCAGCTCGATCCGTACACGATCGACACCGTCCGCCGGCTCGAGCGCGACGGCCTGCAGTTCGTGATCGCCACCGGGCGCCATTACGCGGACGTCGCCGGCATTCGCGACGTGCTCGGCATCCGGCCGTACCTGATCACGTCGAACGGCGCGCGCGTGCATGCGCCGGACGACACGACGATCCACGCGCAGGACATCGATCCGGCAATCGTCCGCGGCCTCGTGCAGCCCGATGTCGTCGGCGCGCACGGCCGCGTGATCGTCAACCTGTTCACCGACCAGGGCTGGCTGATCGACCGCGAGGCGCCGCACCTGCTCGAATTCCACCAGGATTCGGGCTTCCGCTACGACGTGATCGACATGCCCGCGCACGACGGCGCGGATATCGCGAAGGTGCTGTACATCGGCGATCCGGCCGATCTGGCGGTCGTCGCCGAGCAGATGCGCGTGCGCTTCGGCGATGCGCTGTACGTCACGTACTCGCTGCCCGACTGCCTCGAAGTGATGACCGCGAACGTGTCGAAGGGCCGCGCGCTGCGCTCGGTGCTGGCCCGGCTCGGCGTCGACACCGGCCACTGCATCGCGTTCGGCGACAACATGAACGATATCGACCTGCTCGAAACCGCCGGCCACGCGTTCATGATGAACAACGCGAATCCCGACCTGGTCGCGCGGCTGCCGCACATCCCGCGGATCGGCAACAACTTCGACGCGGGCGTCGCCCGCCACCTGCGCACGCTGTTCTCGCTCGAAGACAACGTCGCCGCATCCTGAACGTCCTGCCGGCGCGGAAATGAAAAACGGGCGCCAGTGGCGCCCGTCGAAATTACCTGCCTCGATCTTCTTTGACAGCGTGAGGCTCGCTGCTCTGCTCGCTTGACCCCGTAGTGTTTTATTCGCTTGTGCGAGCCGATGCCGGCAGCAGGTCGACGGCGTTGTCACGCCCCGCGACCAGCGGGTAGATGATCCCGGCGAGTGCCGCGCCGATGATCGGCGCCACCCAGAACAGCCAGAGCTGACCGATCGCATCGCCGCCCACGAACAGCGCGGGGCCGGTCGAGCGGGCCGGGTTCACCGACGTGTTGGTGACCGGAATCGAGATCAGGTGGATCAGCGTCAGGCACAGGCCGATCGCGATCGGCGCAAAGCCGGCCGGCGCGCGCTTGTCGGTGGCGCCCAGGATCACGAACAGGAAGAAGCCCGTCATCACGACTTCGCAAATGAACGCCGAACCGAGTGCGTAGTGGCCGGGCGAGCGCTCGCCGAAGCCGTTCGTCGCAAAGCCGCTGCCGACGACGTCGAAGCCCGGCTTGCCGGTCGCGATCAGGTACAGCACGAATGCGCCGAGCGTCGCGCCGACCACCTGCGCGACGATGTACGGCACGAGATCGCGTGCGGGGAAGCGGCCGGCGACCGTCAGGCCGACGCTCACCGCCGGATTCAGGTGGCAGCCCGAAATGTGGCCAATTGCGAATGCCATCGTCAGCACAGTCAGGCCGAAGGCAAGTGCGACGCCGGCAAAGCCGATGCCGAGGCCCGGAAAGGCGGCGGCCAGCACGGCGCTTCCGCACCCGCCGAGCACCAGCCAGAACGTGCCGAATACCTCTGCAGCGAGACGCTGAGAAAGATTCATGTAAGGACCTCGTTCAAGTGGATTGAAGACAACCGGACGACGCGACGGATTTAAACCGTCACCCGGAATTGGTCTGGATTATAGGAAATGAATCGGGTGGGGGAGGGTCAACGATTGTTAAATTTGAATGGCTGACGAATGCCTTTTATTAGAATAAGTCCGCATTCTCGATATAGCCGAATCGGTTAAAGATGGCAGCATTAATTTCGAAGGGCAGGGCGGCAGTGCGGATGGCGTAACGGATGTTGGTGTCCCGGCCGGATTCGCCGGGGCCGCATCATCAAAAGGGGAGTCGAAAAATGTCTCAATACGCGAAACTCAAGGCGCAGATCGCCGATCTGCAGGCCCAGGCGGACGATGTGCGCCGCCAGGAAGTGGCGGCGGTGATTGCGGAAGTCCAGCAAAAGATTGCCGAATATGGGCTGACTGCCCAGGATCTGGGCTTCGCGGAGCGAGCGAAGCGCGGGCGCCCGCCGAAGAAGGCGCCGCTGCCCCCGAAATACCGCGATCCGAAGTCGGGCGCGACCTGGAGCGGGCGCGGCAAGCCGCCGAATTGGATCGTCGGTAAAAACCGCGATCGTTTCCTCATCGAATGACCGAAAGCCCAAACAAAAGAGCCGCATCGAGATGCGGCTCTTTTGTTATCCGCGCCAATTTGGGCACGGATTGGATTACGGAATATTTCCTTGCAGAATTCCGTGTCAGGCGCCGGCGACCCGGCGCAATGCCGGTTGACGGGCTCCCGCGCAAAGCGATTCGTAAGTTTCGACGTACCGCTGCGCCATGGCCTTCGAGCTGAAGCGCGTATCGAAACGTTCGCGGATGGCGGTACGCGACAGGCTGTCGATCCGGTGCAGCGCGCCGACCGCGCCTTGCACGTCCTCGACGATGAAGCCGGTCACGCCGTCCTCGATCACTTCGGGCACCGAGCCGCGGTTGAACGCGACGACCGGCGTGCCGCAGGCCATCGCCTCGATCATCACCAGGCCGAACGGCTCCGGCCAGTCGATCGGGAACAGCAGCGCCTTCGCGCCCGACAGGAACGCGGGCTTCTGCGCCTCGTTGATCTCGCCGATGAATTCGACGTGCGCCTGGTCGAGCAGCGGCTCGATCACTTCCTTGAAGTAGTCGGCGTCGGCCTTGTCGACCTTCGCGGCGATCTTCAGCGGCAGCCCGCTTTGCGCGGCGATCCGGATCGCGGTGTCGACGCGCTTTTCCGGGCAGATCCGGCCGAGGAACGCGAGGTATTCGGGCTTCACGCCCGGTTGCGGCGTGAGCAGCGTGTCGGGCAGCCCGTGATACACGGTGCCGGCCCACGCGGCCTGCGGCAGCGGCTTGCGCTGGTTGTTCGAGATCGACACGACCGGCGCGTCCGGAAATGCGTCGAACACCGGCTGCAGTTCCGGCAGGTCGAGGCGGCCGTGCAGCGTCGTCACGTACGGCGTGTCGAGGCGCGACATCAGCGGGAACGGCAGGTAGTCGAGGTGGAAGTGCAGCACGTCGAATTCGTGCGCGACCCGGGCGACCTGTTCGAGGAGCCGCATATGGGGCGCCATCGAATCGCGGATCGACGGGTCGAGCCGCAGCGCGCGCGGCCAGGCCGCCTCGAGTCGGGCCGACGTGACCGAGTCACCGCTGGCGAACAGGGTCACGTCGTGGCCGAGATCGACGAGCGCCTCGGTGAGGTAGGACACGACACGCTCGGTGCCGCCGTAGAGTTTCGGCGGAACGGCTTCGTAAAGCGGCGCGATCTGGGCAATTCGCATGGATGTTCTCCTGTGTTGATCCGGGGGCGCGGTGGCGCCGATGCGGATCCCGTGCAAGGTTGCGAAACTCGCCGGCGTACGCGGTTGGCGGTACGGGGCCGTGCCCTGGGCGGGGTGCGCGGGGCGCCGGACGGCAAGCTGCGGGGCGGGCCGGCACGGCTCGCGCCGCCGCCCATTGGAGTCCATTATCGATATCGCCCCGGGGGGTTCGAGTGTTTTTTCAAACACTTAAGGCTTGTTACACGATGAAATACGCGAAAACCCCGAGAAAAGGGGCGCGAATTCATGAATCGAGATGGTCACAACTATTGTTGCGCTATCGTGAAAAACCACTATAATTTTTACCGATCCGATTGTCGGCAGCCTCGCCGGCAAGCCTTTCGCCACTGCGCGGAGGCCATTGGGCACATCTCAGCCGAATTCGCGCTGTCACCCGCATTCCCCATTGCCGCTTTCAATTCGCCTTGTCGGAAAAATTCCTACACGGTTTACAGACAAATCCTGCATGGCATACGCCACTTCGCTGATACCGGCATAAATGCCGTTTGGCCAAAATTCGCCCTGTAAGACTATAAACGAGCCGACTGAGCGCCCAGAGCGCTCTGATCGAGCAAACGTTTTCATAACACGAATGGCCAAAGCAAAGCTCTTAACGGGGGAATCATGAGCGCTACCAGCGAAATGCTCAGTGAGATCAAAGAGGTCAACCTGTCGTACCTCCTCCTCGCGCAGCGCCTGCTGCGGGAAGACAAAGCGATGGGCATGTTCCGCATGGGCATCTCCCAGGAACTCGCCGACCTGCTCGCCAACCTCACGCTCGCACAGACCGTGAAGCTGGCTGCGTCGAACCAGATGCTGTGCCGCTTCCGCTTCGATGATCATGCGCTGCTCTCGTCGCTCGCCGACAAGGGCCGCAGCGATGTCGTCGCGCACGCCCACTCGGCCATCCTGATGGCCGGGCAGCAGGTCGAAGGCGTCCGCTGATCCATCCCGCCTTGCGTTTGTCCCGGCGTGCCGCGCCGGTGGGCAGCGTATTGGCCATCCATCCGAATCACGTCAAGCGGACGGTTATCACCATGGCAAGCAAAAGCGTCGTGATCGAGGTGAAGGAAATCACCCTCGCCATCGAACTGATCGAACTGGGCGCCCGGCTGCAGCTGCTGGAAGCGGAGACGAGCCTGTCGCGGGACCGTCTGATCAAGCTGTACAAGGAACTGAAGGGCGTGTCGCCGCCGAAGGGGATGCTGCCGTTCTCGACCGACTGGTTCATGACGTGGCAGCCGAACATCCACTCGTCGCTGTTCTACAACATCTACCGGTTCATGCAGGACCACGGCCGTTGCGAGCCGATCCAGTCGATCGTGAAGGCGTACCGGCTCTATCAGGAGCACGTGAACCTGTCCGGCGACGAGGCCGCGCTGAGCCTCACGCGCGCATGGACGCTCGTGCGCTTCTTCGATTCGGGGATGCTGCAGATGACCCCGTGCACGCGCTGCGGCGGCCACTTCGTCGCGCATGCGCATGATCCGCATCAAGGTTTCGTCTGCGGCCTTTGCCAGCCGCCGTCGCGCGCGGGCAAGACCCGCAAGGCCGCCGCCGCGCGCGCCGAACTGGCTGCCGCCGCAGCCTGAGCGCCGTCTGGCGGGGCCGGGCGGGGCGTTCAGGCCGCGCCGGGCGGTGCGAATCGTCTGCGAATTGCTGGTAAACACCGTCGGGCCGCCGCCTGGCCGCCCGCGAAAGTTTTCCTGCCGACTGCCGTAAACCTGTTTAACGGCGGTCTCCCCGCCGGTCATTCGTGAGGGACAGGCAGTGCTGATTATCGTGGGAACACTCGTGACGCTGTTGTCCGTCTTCGGCGGTTATGCGCTGGCAGGCGGGCATCTGGGCGCCTTGATCCAGCCCGTCGAGATCCTGATGATCGTGGGCGCGGGTGTCGGCGCGTTCATCCTCGGCAACGGCGGCAAGACCATCAAGGCCACGCTGCGCGTGCTGCCGACGCTCTTCAAGGGCTCGAAATACACGAAGGATGTCTACATGGAGCTGATGGCGCTTCTTTACGTGCTGCTCGCGAAGGCACGCAAGGAAGGCACGCTCACGCTCGAGGCCGACATCGACGATCCGGAAAAGAGCCCGATCTTCACGCAATACCCGAAGATTCTCGCCGATCACCACATCGTCGAATTCCTGACCGACTACCTGCGCCTGATGGTGGGCGGCAACATGAATGCGTTCGAGATCGAGAGCCTGATGGACGAGGAGATCGAGACGCACCACGCGGAAGGCGAAGGCCCCGCGCATGCGCTGATGCGCGTCGGCGACGCGATGCCGGCGTTCGGTATCGTCGCGGCCGTGATGGGCGTCGTGCACACGATGGCGTCCGCCGACAAGCCGCCCGCGGTGCTCGGCGCGATGATCGCGCAGGCGCTGGTCGGCACGTTCCTCGGGATCCTGCTGTCGTACGGGCTGATCGGGCCGCTCGCGAGCCTCGCGGAGCAGCGCGTCGCCGAGTCGACCAAGATGTTCCAGTGCATCAAGGTGACGATCCTCGCGACGCTGAACGGCTATGCGCCGGCGATCGCGGTCGAATTCGGCCGCAAGGTGCTGTTCTCGACCGAGCGCCCGTCGTTCTCGGAGCTCGAAGAGCACGTGCGCCGCGTGAAGGCGAAGTGACGCGGAGCGCCCAATGAGCAAGAGCAAGGATCGCGCAATCGTCGTCAAACGGGTGGCCCCCGCGAAGAAGGGCCACCACGGCGGCGCATGGAAACTCGCGTACGCGGACTTCATGACCGCGATGATGGCGTTCTTCCTGCTGATGTGGCTGCTGAGCTCGGTCACGCCGGTGCAGCTGAAGGGGATCGCCGAATACTTCAACACGCCGCTGAAGGCCGCGCTGTTCGGCAGCGGCGACCGCAGCTCGCAGGATTCCAGCATCATCAACGGCGGCGGCCGCGACCTGTCGAGCGTCGACGCCGGCACGCTGCGCCGCACCGACGGCACGACGCAGCTCGCCGAACGCCTCGCGAAGATGGGCGACGAGCATTCCCGCTCGCAGGCGCAGAACGCGCAGGCCGCGCAGGACCGGCTCGAGCAGGCGCGCCTGCACGACCTGCAGATCAAGCTGATGGCCGCGATCGAGGCCAACCCGACGCTGCGCCAGTTCAAGCAGCAGATCCGCATCGATTCGACGCTGATGGGGCTGCGCATCGAGATCGTCGATTCGCAGAAGCGGCCGATGTTCGCGATGTCGAGCGACCACGTCGAGCCGTACATGCGCGACATCCTGCGCGAGATCGGCAAGACGCTGAACGACGTGCCGAACCGCATCATCGTCCAGGGCCACACCGACGCCGTGCCGTACGCGGGCGGCGAGGGCGGCTACAGCAACTGGGAGCTGTCGGCCGACCGCGCGAACGCGTCGCGCCGCGAGCTGATCGCCGGCGGCATGGGCGAGGCGAAAGTGCTGCGCGTGCTCGGCCTCGCGTCGACCCAGAACCTGAACAAGGCCGACCCGCTCGATCCGGAAAACCGCCGGATCAGCGTGATCGTGCTGAACCGCAAATCCGAAGAGGCGCTGATGCGCGACGATGCGACGACCACGACGCTGTCGGCCGATGCGGCAGGCTCGCAGCAGCTCGCGCAGCAGCTGGCGCCGGCGCCGGCCGTGCGCCCGGCGCTCGCGGCGTCCGCCGTCGCCGTGCCGAAACCCTGATATCGACAAGATTCCGAGACAGACATGATCCGAACCATTCTCGCCATCGACGACTCCGCGACCATGCGTGCGCTGCTGCAGGCAACGCTGATGCAGGCCGGGTACGACGTGACGGTGGCGCCGGACGGCGAGGCCGGCTTCGACCTGGCGGCCACCGTGCCGTACGACCTGGTGCTGACCGACCAGAACATGCCGCGCAAGAGCGGGCTCGAAGTGATCGCCGCGCTGCGCAAGCTCACTGCCTATACGGAAACGCCGATCCTCGTGCTGACGACCGAAGGCAGCGACGCGTTCAAGGACGCCGCGCGCGACGCGGGCGCGACCGGCTGGATCGAAAAGCCGATCGACCCCGCCGTGCTGGTCGACCTGGTCGCGACGCTGTCCGAGCCGGCCGCTTCCTGACATTCACGCGACGCTTTCAACCCGGGACCGGGCATGACTCTCGACATCACTCAGTTCTACCAGACATTTTTCGACGAAGCGGACGAGCTGCTCGCGCAGATGGAGCAGTTGCTGCTGAACCTCGACGTCGGTTCGCCCGACCCCGAGGATCTGGCCGCGATCTTCCGCGCCGCGCATTCGATCAAGGGCGGTGCGGCGACGTTCGGCTTTTCCGCGCTGACCGACACGACGCACATCCTCGAATCGCTGCTCGACCGCGCACGCAACCATGAGCTGACGCTGACCAAGGAAATGGTCGACGCGTTCCTGGAAACCAAGGACGTGCTGTCCGACCAGCTCGTCGACTACCGCGCGAGCGCCGAACCGGACGCGGCCGCCGCCGCGACGATCTGCGCGAAGCTCGAGCGGCTGAAGGCCGAGAGCGGCGCGGGTGCGCCGGCAGTTGCCGAGGCCGCGCCCGCGGCGCCGGTCGCCGCTGCCGTCGCGCCGGCAGCGCCGGCCGCCAGCGACGATCGCGTGCCCGACCACGTGATCGAGCAGGCCGTCGCGGCTGCCCATCCGACGGCCGACGCCGGTGCGGACGAAGGCGGCCCGCACCTGAAGATCACGCTCGTGGGCGTCGATGCGAAGGATCGCGAACTGCTCACCGAAGAACTCGGCAACCTCGGCCGGATCGTCGGCCGCGAGGAAGTGGGCGCCGACCTGACGCTGTGGGTCGAATCGGACGTGCCGTCCGACGACATCGTCGCCGTGTGCTGCTTCGTGATCGACGAAAGCCAGATCCGCGTCGGGCACGGCACGGCGCCGGCCGCACCCGCTGCCGCGCAGGACGCCGCGGCGCCGGCAGCGGAACCGGCCGCCGCCGCGCAACCGGTGCGCGCCGAGGTATTCGCGCCGCAGGCCGCGGCACCGCAACCGGCTGCACCGGCACCGGCACCGGCCGCACCCGCGCCCGCCGCGCCGGCCGCCGCCGCGCAAGCGCAGCAGCCGGCCCAGCCGGCGCACGCCGACCACGCGCCGCAGGCCGCCGCGCATCACGACGACAAGCGCGCCCGCCCGGCCGCCGCGGCGGCATCGGGCGCCGAAGGCAGCTCGATCCGCGTCGGCGTCGAGAAGGTCGACCAGCTGATCAACCTGGTCGGCGAGCTCGTGATCACGCAGGCGATGCTCGCGGAAACCGCGAGCGCGTTCGATCCGGCGCTGCACGACCGCCTGTTCAACGGGATGGCGCAGCTCGAGCGCAACGCGCGCGACCTGCAGGAAGCGGTGATGTCGATCCGCATGATGCCGATGGACTACGTGTTCAGCCGCTTCCCGCGCCTCGTGCGCGACCTCGCCGGCAAGCTCGGCAAGCAGGTCGAGCTGGTCACGTTCGGCCAGGCGACCGAGCTCGACAAGAGCCTGATCGAACGCATCATCGATCCGCTGACCCACCTCGTGCGCAACAGCCTCGACCACGGGATCGAGACGGTCGACAAGCGCGTGGCCGCCGGCAAGGACGCGGTCGGCCAGCTGGTGCTGTCGGCCGCGCATCACGGCGGCAACATCGTGATCGAGGTGAGCGACGACGGCGCGGGCCTGAACCGCGAGCGCATCCTCGCGAAGGCCGCGAAACAGGGCATGCAGGTGTCCGACAACATCAGCGACGACGAAGTCTGGCAGCTGATCTTCGCGCCGGGCTTCTCGACCGCCGAGACGGTGACCGACGTGTCGGGCCGCGGCGTCGGGATGGACGTCGTGAAGCGCAACATCCAGTCGATGGGCGGCCACGTGGAAATCACGTCGGTGGCCGGCCGCGGCACGACCACGCGGATCGTGCTGCCGCTCACGCTCGCGATTCTCGACGGGATGTCGGTGAAGGTCGGCAACGAGATCTTCATCCTGCCGCTGAACTTCGTGATGGAGTCGCTGCAGCCGTCGAACGACGACATCTACACGGTCGGCAACGGCGAGCGCGTGGTGCGCGTGCGCGGCGAATACCTGCCGCTGGTCGCGCTGCACGAGGTGTTCTCGGTCGACGATGCGCGCACCGACCCGACGCAGGGGATCGTCACGATCATGGAAACCGAGGGGCGCCGCTTCGCGATGCTGATCGACGAGCTGGTCGGCCAGCAGCAGGTGGTCGTGAAGAACCTCGAAACCAATTACCGCAAGGTGCACGGCATCTCGGCAGCGACCATCCTCGGCGACGGCAGCGTCGCGCTGATCGTCGACGTCGCGGCGCTGAACCGCGAAACCCGTGCGACGCACGGCGCCCGAGCCGGCGCCGAGCTCGCGATGTTCTGATGTCACTCGCCATTCAACCGATTGGGGGCAAACGTGTCTGCTGAAGTCCAAATGATCAATCCGGCCGCGGCGAACGCGGCAACGAGCCGCCGCGATGCAGAACAAGGCGACGCGACGGGCCAGGAGTTTCTCGTCTTCACGCTCGGCGACGAGGAATACGGGATCGACATCCTGAAGGTGCAGGAAATCCGCGGCTACGACAGCGTCACGCGCATCGCGAACGCGCCGGAGTTCATCAAGGGCGTGATCAACCTGCGCGGGATCATCGTGCCGATCGTCGACATGCGGATCAAGTTCCATCTCGGCCGCGTCGAGTACGACCACCAGACCGTCGTGATCATCCTGAACGTGTCGAACCGCGTGGTCGGGATGGTGGTCGACGGCGTGTCGGACGTGCTGACGCTGCAGACGGACCAGATCATGCCGGCGCCGGAATTCGGCGCGACGCTGACGACCGAGTACCTGACGGGCCTCGGCACGGTCGACGGCCGGATGCTGATCCTGATGGACATCGAGAAGCTGATGTCGAGCCGTGAAATGGCGCTGATCGAGACGCTCGGCGGTTAAGCGCGCCGCGCGCGCAGGAATTTCGGGAGAATCTGCAATGTTGCATAACTGGTCGATCCGCACGACGCTTACGGCGATCGGACTCATCCTCGTGGCGCTGGCCGCCGCCGTCGGCGGGCTCGGCCTCTACGCGCTCAATCACGCGAGCCGCTCGCTCGACGAGATCGCGCACGTCGACCTGCCGGCGATCCACGCGCTCGACGACACGGCCGCGCAGTTGCTGCGCTCGCGCGTGGCGCTCGATCGCTTCCGTACGCTGACCGAAGCCGGCAACGGGGCCGACGCCACGAAGGTGCTCGATCGCGCGCAGGAGCTGTTCGCGAAGTCGAACCAGAACTGGCAGGCGTTCCAGTCGCTGCCGAAGCTCGGCGTCGAGCAGGCGCTCCTCGACGAGCTTTCCACGCGCTACACGACGATCGTGAAGGAAGGCGTCGAGCCCGAATTCGCGGCGGCGCGCGCGGGCGACATGGCGGCGTACCACGCGGTGGCCGACACGAAGATCAGCCCGATGTTCATCGCGTTCGACCAGACGGCGGCGACCGTGATCGCCGCGCTGCAGAAGCGCGCGGAAGATCGCCAGGCCGCGACGCAGTCGCAGATCTCGCTGATGATCGGCCTGATCGCGGCCGGCATCGCGATCGCGTTCGTCGTCGTGATCGCGATCCGCTTCGCGCTGCGCGGCCTGATCGTGCAGCCGCTCGAGGACGCGATCGCGCACTTCGAGCGCATCGCCGGCGGCGACCTCACGCAGCCGGTGAACGTGTTCAGCACCAACGAGATCGGCCGCCTGTTCGGCGGCATCAAGCGGATGCAGGACGCCGTGACGACGATGGTGCAGGCCGTGCATCGCGGCACCGAGTCGATCGACGTCGGCGCGCGCGAGATCTCGACCGGCAACACCGACCTGTCGCAGCGCACCGAGGAGCAGGCCGCGTCGCTGCAGGAAACCGCGTCGAGCATGGAGCAGTTGACGGGCACCGTGCGGCAGAACGCGGAGAACGCACGACAGGCCAGCCAGCTCGCGGTGAACGCATCGGACATCGCGACGCAGGGCGGCGAGGTGGTCGGCCAGGTCGTTTCGACGATGCAGGACATCGCGGCGAGCTCGGGCAAGGTCGTCGACATCATCGGCACGATCGAAGGCATCGCGTTCCAGACCAACATCCTCGCGCTGAACGCGGCGGTCGAAGCCGCGCGTGCCGGCGAACAGGGCCGCGGCTTCGCGGTGGTCGCGGGCGAGGTGCGCTCGCTCGCGCAGCGCAGCGCGAGCGCGGCGAAGGAAATCAAGCAGCTGATCGGCGATTCGGCCGAGAAGGTCGAAAGCGGGTCGGCGCTCGTGTCGCGCGCCGGCTCGACGATGGACGAGATCGTGCAGGCCGTGCGCCGCGTGACCGACATCATGGGCGAGATCAGCGCCGCGTCGGACGAGCAGTCGACCGGCATCGAGCAGGTCAACCGCGCGGTCGGCCAGATGGATTCGGTCACGCAGCAGAACGCCGCGCTCGTCGAGCAGGCGGCGGCCGCGGCCGCGTCGCTCGAGGAGCAGACGCGCCAGATGAAGGCGATCGTGTCGGGCTGGCGCGTGGCGGGCGGCATCGTGCTCGCGCCGTCGCGCGGTGTCGCGCGGCCGGTCGCGCATGAACCGGTGGCCGCGCCCGCGCTGACGTCCGAGCCGCGTTTCGAAGCGGCACCGGTCGCCGCGCTGCCGGCTCCGCAAGCCAACGCCCAACCGGCACGGCGCGCCGCACCGGCGCCGCGTGCTGCCGGTGCCGCTGCGGCTGCGGCGGGCGCAGGCCATGAACCGAAGCGTGCGGCCGATACGGGCGCACACGCGCAGAAGGATGCACCGGCTTCCCGCGGCACGGCTGCGGGCGGCTACGGGCCGCGTCTCGCGAAAACCGCCGCGCCGGCCGACAAGCCGGCCGCGAAGCCCGCGCTCGTGCGCCCGGCGCTGAACGGCGAGAAGCCGGCGCCGGCCACGGCCGGCACGTCCGATGACGATTGGGAGACCTTCTAAACCATGCCGCACGCGCGCGCGCCGTTTCGACCCGATGTACCGGATGCCTCGCCTCGCGCGGGCGAGCCGGGGCGCGACTTCGCGTTCACCAGCGCGGATTTCGCACGCATTCGCGCGCTGATCCATCAACGCGCGGGTATCTCGCTGTCCGAGCACAAGCGCGACATGGCGTACAGCCGTCTCGCGCGCCGCTTGCGGGCACGCGGCCTCGACACGTTTCGCGACTACCTCGACCTGCTCGAGCAGGAAGACGATCCGCTCGAGTGGGAAGCGTTCACCAATTCGCTGACGACGAACCTGACCGCGTTCTTCCGCGAGTCGCACCATTTCCCGATCCTGTCGGAGTTCGTGAAGGGGCGGCCGGCACCGGTATCGGTCTGGTGCTCGGCGGCGTCGACCGGCGAGGAGCCTTACTCGATCGCGATCACGCTGATCGAGGCGCTCGGCGAATCGGCCGCGCGCGGCGCGTCGATTCTCGCGACCGACCTCGACACGCAGGTGCTCGCGAAGGCGGAGGCCGGCATCTACACGTACGACCAGGTCAAGCACCTGGCGCCGGAGCGGCTGAAGCGCTTCTTCCTGAAGGGCACGGGCGCGCAGGCCGGTCGCGTGAAGGTGCGCCCCGAGCTGCGCGCGATGATCCGCTTCGAGCAGCTGAACCTGACCGACGCGGATTACGGCATCGCGAAGCCGTTCGACGCGATCTTCTGCCGCAACGTGATGATCTATTTCGACAAGCCGACGCAGGGGCAGGTGCTGTCGCGCTTCGAGCCGCTCGTGAAGCCGGGCGGGCTGCTGTTCGCCGGTCATTCCGAAAACTTCACGTACGTCACGCAGGCGTTCCGGCTGCGCGGGCAGACGGTGTACGAACTGACCCGCGACGCCGCACAGGGCGCGCGGCCGCGGGGCGCGCAGGCGCCTGCGATGCTGTCCGCCGCGCATGCGCGTGCCGCATCAGCTCCTGGAGTGCGCGGATGAGCGCCCTGCCGATCGCCACCAATCGCTACTTCGACAACCACTTCGGCCGTCCCGGTGTGAAGTTGCTGCCGAACGAGTTCTACACGACGTCCGAGGACATGGTGCTGATGACCGTGCTCGGCTCGTGCGTCGCCGCGTGCCTGCACGACCCGTACGCGGGCATCGGCGGGATGAACCACTTCATGCTGCCCGACGACGGCGCCGATCCGGGCGCGGCCGCGTCGGAATCGATGCGCTACGGCGCGTATGCGATGGAAGTGCTGATCAACGAGATGATCAAGGCCGGCGGGCGCCGCGAACGCTTCGAGGCGAAGGTGTTCGGGGGCGCCGCCGTGCTGGCCGGGATGACCACGATCAACATCGGCGACCGCAACGCGGATTTCGTGCGCCGCTACCTGGCGCTCGAGCGCATCCGCATTACAGCGGAAGACCTGCAGGGCGTGCACCCGCGCAAGGTCGCGTTCATGGCGGCCACGGGGCGCGCGGCGGTGAAGAAGCTGCGGCTGCAGGTGCCGGGCGTCACCGAACGCGAAGCCGCGCTCGCCCGCGAGGCCGATCGCGCCCGCACCGCACGGCCGCGTCCGCAGGTCGAGCTGTTCGCGGCGAAGCGTCCGGCGCCGCCGCAGCCGGCGCGGCCGCGCATCGAGCTGTTCGGCGCGCGCAGCGCGGCGCCGGCCGGCGGCGTGCGGGCGGCGAACCTATCAAGAAAGCAGGAGGCATGACCGCAGTGCAGAAGATCAAAGTTTTGTGCGTCGACGATTCGGCGCTGATCCGCAGCCTGATGACCGAGATCATCAATAGCCAGCCCGACATGACGGTGTGCGCGACCGCGCCCGATCCGCTCGTCGCGCGCGAGCTCATCAAGCAGCACAACCCCGACGTGCTCACGCTCGACGTCGAAATGCCGCGCATGGACGGGCTCGACTTCCTCGAGAAGCTGATGCGCCTGCGGCCGATGCCGGTCGTGATGGTGTCGTCGCTGACCGAGCGCGGCTCGGAAATCACGCTGCGCGCGCTCGAACTCGGCGCGGTCGATTTCGTCACGAAGCCGCGCGTCGGGATTCGCGACGGGATGCTCGACTACGCGGAAAAGCTCGCCGACAAGATCCGCGCGGCGTCGCGGGCGCGCGTGCGCCAGGCGCCGCAGCCGCAGGCCGCCGCGCGCACGGCGGACAGCCACTCGGCCGCGCCGATGATCAACAACCCGCTCGTCAGTACCGAGAAGCTGATCATCATCGGCGCGTCGACGGGCGGCACCGAGGCGATCCGCGAAGTGCTGACGCCGCTGCCGCCGGATGCGCCGGCCGTGCTGATCGCGCAACACATGCCGCCGGGCTTCACGAAGTCGTTCGCGCAACGGCTGAACGGCCTGTGCCGGATCGCGGTGAAGGAAGCCGAGCACGGCGAGCGCGTGCTGCCGGGCCACGCGTATATTGCGCCGGGCCACGCGCACCTGTTGCTTGCGAGAAGCGGGGCGAACTATATTGCGCAACTGTCGGACGAGCCGCCGGTGAACCGGCACCGCCCGTCGGTCGACGTGCTGTTCCGCTCGGCGGCGACGCACGCGGGCAAGAACGCGCTCGGGGTGATCCTGACCGGGATGGGCCGCGACGGCGCGGCCGGCCTGCTGGAAATGAAACGCGCGGGCGCTCACACGTTCGCGCAGGATGAAGCAAGCTGCATCGTGTTCGGGATGCCGCGCGAGGCGATCGCGCTCGGCGGCGCGGACGAGATCGTGCCGCTCGCCGAGATGAGCCGTCGCGTGATGGCGCGCCTGGCGACGATGGGCGACCGCGTGCAGCGCGTTTGAATGGAATGTCACGGGGCGCGTGCCACGATACGCGTCCCGACGGAAACGAATCTGGAAAGGAACGACGATGGACAAGAGCATGAAAATCCTGGTGGTGGACGATTTCCCGACGATGCGCCGGATCGTCCGCAACCTGCTCAAGGAACTGGGCTACTCGAACGTCGACGAGGCCGAGGACGGCGCGGCCGGCCTGGCGCGGCTGCGCGGCGGCGGCTTCGACTTCGTGATCTCCGACTGGAACATGCCGAACCTCGACGGCCTCGCGATGCTCAAGGAAATCCGCGCGGACGCGACGCTCACGCACCTGCCGGTGCTGATGGTCACGGCCGAGTCGAAGAAGGAGAACATCATCGCGGCCGCGCAGGCCGGCGCGAGCGGCTACGTCGTGAAACCGTTCACGGCCGCGACGCTCGACGAGAAGCTGAACAAGATTATCGACAAGATGGCGAAGACCGGGAGCTGACGTGAACGAGCCGATCCATGCCGCGCTGACCGGCGCCGGGTTCAGCGCCGACGGCCACGCCGAAGGCGCCGATTTCGCGAGCGACCGCATCCTCGCGCGCATCGGCCATGTCACGCGCACGCTGCGCGATTCGATGCGCGAGCTTGGGCTCGACAAGCATGTCGAGCGGGCGGCCGAAGCCGTGCCCGATGCGCGCGACCGGCTGCGCTACGTCGCCACGATGACCGAGCAGGCCGCCGTGCGCGTGCTGAATGCGATCGAGGTCGCGAAGCCGATGCAGGAGCGCATCCAGAACGAGGCCGAGGCGCTCGACGCGCGCTGGGCGCAGTGGTATGCGGCGCCGATCGAGCACGCGGAAGTGCGCGAGCTGATGGACGATACGCGCACGTTCCTGCGTACGCTGCCCGAATCGGCTTCGGCCACCAGCGCGCAACTGCTCGAGATCATGCTCGCGCAGGATTTCCAGGACCTGACCGGGCAGGTGATCAAGAAGATCATGGACATGGTCTACCTGATCGAGCAGCAGCTTCTCACGGTGCTCGTCGAGAACATCGCGCCCGAGCGGCGCGAGCAGTTCGCGGCCACCGCGGCCGCGCTCGCGGCCGAGCAGATCAGCTCGACCGGCAGCCCCGAGTCGCTGCTGAACGGCCCGCAGATCGCGCCGGAAGGCAAGACCGACGTGGTCCAGGACCAGGGGCAGGTGGACGACCTGCTCGCCAGCCTGGGCTTCTGACCCTGCCGCAGGTATCGGTGCGCCGCCTGTCGCGGCGGCGCCGATGCCCGCGCTACATCGTCCCCCGCACTGCTTCACCGCGCACGCGATTCCCGCGTGGCGCCGGGTGATCCTGCGTCAAATTGACACTTCGACACACTCAGCAGGCATACTACGCGTCAGCAGCAACGTAGCGTCATTCGTACGATTTCATATGTTGGCAGGTGGCGCGGGCGCGATGGCCGCACCGCCGGCAACAAAGCCAGTCCCTTGGGGGGGAACGTGAAGCTGAAACGCTTGGGCTGGGCCGTCGCGCACGCGACGGCTGCAATGGGTGTGCTGTGGAGTGTCCACGCATACGCTGAACTGGGCGGCGCGCCGATGTCGCCGCCGGCGGACGATCAGGCCGCAACCGTACGCGCCTTGCAGCGCGCGATGCGTTCGGCAGACGGCATGCAGACGAGCACGGCCGCTTATACCGTCCGCGAGATCACGCTCGGATCGGGCACCGTCATCCACGAATACACGTCGGCCGCCGGCAGCGTGTTCGGCCTCGCGTGGCAAGGGCCGACGATGCCGGATCTCGCGTCGCTGCTCGGCAGCTATTTCCCGCAGTACACCGCAGGCGTCCAGGCGGCGCACAAGGCGCGCGGCTGGCGCGCGCCCGTGTCCGTCGACACGAGCGGCCTCGTGATCCGGACAGGCGGCCACATGGGCGCCTTCTCGGGCCAGGCGTGGCTGCCGGCGGCGCTGCCTGCCGGCCTGACCGGCACCGACATCCAGTGACAGCGGGAGAGCGATCTTGAGAATTCCTCGTACATTCAAGCGCTGGCTCGGCGTGCTGGGCCTCGCGGCGGCGACGGCCGTCCTCGTGACGGCATGCGGCGGCGGTGACGGCGGCAGCAGCTCGGGCAACAACGGCAACAACGGTAACGGCGGCTCGGACGGCAATTCCGGGAACACGGCCGTCATCACCGTCAACGCCGGTGTCGCGAACGTGATCAACATCCCGACCGTCAGCCTCAAGGTCTGCGTGCCGGGCACGTCGAACTGCCAGATCGTCAACAACGTGCTCGTCGATACCGCGTCCTACGGGCTGCGGCTCGTCGGCAGCGCGGTGTCGGGCGTGCTCGGCAGCCTCCCGCAGGTGACGAGCGGCGGCGCGCCGGTCGCCGAATGCGGCAAGTTCGTGTCGAGCTACACGTGGGGCTCGGTGCGCACCGTCGACCTGTCGATCGGCTCAGAGCAGGCGAGTTCGCTGCCCGTGCAGATCATCGGCGACCTCGGCACGACGAACGTGCCGAGTTCGTGCACGAACGGCGGCGCGTCGGCCAACTCGGCGAGCGCGCTCGGCGCGAACGGGATCCTCGGCATCGGGCCGGCGCCGGTCGACTGCGGCACGACCTGCGCGACGTCGACGTCGACGAACAACAACTATTACGCATGCCCGAACGGTAACAACGCGAACTGCACGGTCGCGCTCGTGCCGGTGGCGCAGCAGGTGGCGAACCCGGTGCATCGCTTCGCCGACAGCAGCGGGGTGAGTGTGACGATGCCGAGCATCTCGAACAACGGACAGGCGAGTGCGACCGGGACGCTGACGTTCGGCCTGCCCGACCTGACCGGGAAGACGGTGATGACGTCGACCACGACGGGCGACGTCAGCGCGACGTTCCAGGGGCGCAACGTGACCGCTTTCTTCGATACGGGTTCGAACGCGTACTTCTTCAACGATACGTCGGGCACGTTGCCGACCTGCCCGAAGAACACGCAGTTCTACTGCCCGTCGTCGACGACCAGCAATTCGGCGACGCTGACCGGCCAGAACGGCGTGAGCGGCACGGTGACGATGCCCGTCGCGAACGCGGATTCGCTGTTCTCGAACTCGTCGACGTTCGCGTTCAACGACATCGCCGGTCCGTTCGGTTCGTCCGGCTGGCTCGATATCGGCATGCCGCACTTCTACGGCAAGACGATCTACTTCGGGATGGACAAGACCGCGAGCGGCGGCGCGGCGCCTTTCGTCGCGTTCTGACGCGGCGCGGCGGGATGCGGGAACAAGGGGGCGAGCGATCGCCCCCTTTTTTATGCGCCGGCCGTGCACGGCACGACGGGCCTGACCGGCGGCCCGCCGCGCGCGGGCATAGCGCCTACGATGTAATACCGGCACCCATGCCGGCACGACATCGAGGAGGCAGCGCCATGAAGCCGCGCATACAACGCATCACGCCGTTCCTGTGGTTCGACCGCGACGCCGAGGCGGCCGCCGGTTTCTACGTATCGGTGTTCGACAACGCGCGCATCGTGCACGTCGCGCGCTACGGCAAGGCCGGCGCGCACGCGTCCGGCAGCGCGGAGGGCGCGGTGATGACCGTCGCGTTCGAGCTCGACGGGCAGGCATTCGTCGCGCTGAACGGCGGCCCCGTGTTCCAGATCACGCCGGCCGTGTCGTTCGTCGTCAATTGCCGGGACCAGGACGAAATCGACCGCTACTGGGCGCGCCTGTCGGAAGGCGGCGACGAGCGTGCGCAGCAGTGCGGCTGGCTGCGCGACCGTTTCGGTGTGTCGTGGCAGGTCGTGCCGGTGCAGATGAGCGAGCTGATGACGGGCGATCCGGCGCGCGCGGAGCGCGTGATGGCGCAGGTGATGACGATGAAGAAGCTCGATCTCGACGCGCTGCAGCGGGCGGCGGCGGGATAGGGGGAGCCCGTTGCAGGCGTGAACCGGCGAACCGGCGCCAGGGGCCGCGCAAGCCCGTGAGCGGCCGGAACGGGCGCTAGCCCGGTGGCCGGCCGCCGCGCATCAGGCGCGTGTGGTCGAGGAAACGGTGGCCGGGCCCGTACGCGGTGCTTTCGATCCGGACGGCGTCGGCTGGCGCGACCGGGCGCGCGGCGGCATCGACCGACATCGATTCGATCTCGACGACCGGCACGCACGAGGCCGCGCGGGCGGGTTCCGCCGGCTCGCCGCGCGTGTCGACGCAGCGGAAGATGAAGCTCGCGGGGAAATCCTGCGCGTACAGGGTTTGCGTCGATCCGTTCCACGCATGGTGCAGTGCGATCGCGCCGGGGTGCGGCGCGTCAGGCGCCTGCGCGCCGGGCGGCAGGGCCGGCGTGCCCGCGCAGCCGGCGGTCAGCACGCAGGCAAGCGACAGCAACGGCGCGAGCGAATGACGAAGCATGGTGCGGTTCGACGGGCATCGGCAAGTCATGGCGAAGCGTAGCGCGCTTTGCACGCCCGCGTAATGCCGGCCGGTTAATCCAATGCGGCACACGGGCTGCCGATTATAGATCGCACTCGATTTCATCCGGATGTAATCAAATGCTGGATTATCGGGGGCTGTCGTTTCTGTCAGGTCTTCAAGATTATTAAAATGACGCGGCATGCAAGCCGATGGCGCCGCATTCCGCTGTTGCGGCCATTTCCGCGCCATTTCCGCGTGGCGCGGGCCCGCGAGACGGCCGGTGCGCGCACTACCCGATATGCGAAAAGGGATGGAGTCCGGCGACATTCAAACATATAATGCCGGCGTTGTTTCCGGGGTCGTCTAAATAAAACATGAGGGTAATAAAATGAATTTTTCCGAAGCCGTTCGTTCCGCACTCAATAAATACGCGACATTCGAAGGCCGAGCGCGTCGTGCCGAATACTGGTATTTCGCGCTGCTGACCTGCGTGCTGTCGATCGCCGCGCAGGTCATCGGCGCGGCCGGCCGCGACGCGGGCCTGATCACGCTGCTGCTGCTCGCCGTGATCGCTCTGGTTTCGCTGGCGCTGATCATTCCGAGCATCGCGGTCAGCGTGCGCCGGCTGCACGATACGGGCCGCTCGGGCTGGTTCCTGCTGCTCGCGCTGATCCCGATCGTCGGCGGCATCCTGCTGCTCGTGTGGATGTGCTCGCGCGGCACCGAAGGTCCGAACCGCTTCGGCGCGGACCCGATCGTGGCGGCCTGACCGACGCCTGCCCCGACGCGCGACGCCGCCGCGTCGGGGCCCGAATTCGCGCCGCATCCGCTGCGCCGCTTCACTGCTTCACCGTTTCCTCGCCGCTTCTTCGCCGTTTCTTCGCCGCTTCTCCGCCTTTTCCCCGCTTCACGTCGTCGTCGCTCCGTCCGGCGCCGGCCCCCCGCGTGTCGCACCGATTCGCACCGATCGGCACGTTTTTCCGCTGCGCCGTACACCGTTCCGTCCCCTGTCCGGCCCCGTTCGCGCCGGCTCTCCCGATTCCCCGAAATACCCCCCTTTCCCGGCTTTGCTCGACCGATCGGCGTTTGACGCCTCCATGAATAATCGGTGTCACTGGAAAGCGGCATTCCGCCGTACCCGACTGGAGGCCCCGTGGCAGACGAGAGCGATCTCGACAAGACCGAAGCCGCCACTCCCAGGCGCCTCGAGAAGGCGCGTGAGGAGGGGCAGGTCGCGCGTTCGCGCGAGCTGGCTTCGTTCGCGCTGCTCGCGGCCGGGTTCTACGGCGCGTGGCTGCTCGCGGGCCCGACGGGTGGGCATCTGCAGGCGATGCTGCGCGGCGCGTTCACGTTCGATCGCGCGATCGCCTTCGACACGAACCGGATGCTGTCGGCGGCCGGCAGCGCGAGCCTCGAAGGCTTCGCCGCGCTGTTGCCGATCCTCGCGCTCACCGGCGTCGCCGCGCTGCTCGCGCCGATGGCGCTCGGCGGCTGGCTGATCTCGTCGAAGACGTTCGAGCTGAAGTTCGACCGCCTGAACCCGATCTCGGGCCTCGGCCGGATTTTCTCGATCCAGGGGCCGATCCAGCTCGGGATGTCGTTCGCGAAGACGCTGGTCGTCGGCGGGATCGGCGGCATCGCGATCTGGCGCAGCAAGGACGAGTTGCTCGCTCTCGCGACGCAGCCGCTCCGCGTGGCGGTGCCCGATGCGATGCACCTCATCGCCGTGTGTTGCGGCACGACGGTTGCCGGGATGCTGGTGGTTGCCGCCCTCGACGTGCCTTACCAAATCTGGCAGTACAACAAGAAGTTGCGCATGACGAAGGAAGAAGTGAAGCGCGAGCATCGCGAGAACGAAGGCGATCCGCACGTGAAGGGGCGGATCCGCCAGCAGCAGCGTGCGATCGCGCGCCGCCGGATGATGGCGGCCGTGCCGAAGGCCGACGTGGTCGTGACGAACCCGACGCACTTCGCCGTTGCGCTGCAATACACGGACGGCGAGATGCGTGCGCCGAAGGTCGTCGCGAAAGGCGTGAACCTCGTCGCCGCGCGCATCCGCGAACTCGCGGCCGAACACAACGTGCCGCTGCTCGAAGCGCCGCCGCTCGCGCGTGCGCTGTATCACAACGTCGAACTCGAACGCGAGATTCCCGGCTCGCTGTACTCGGCCGTCGCCGAAGTGCTCGCGTGGGTCTACCAGCTCAAGCGCTTCCGTTCGGAAGGCGGCGCGTTCCCGGCGATGCCGGTCGATCTGGAGGTGCCGGCCGAGCTCGACAAGGGCGCGTCGGTGTCCGCCGAAGACGAGCGCGAAGAACAGGAAGACACGCTCGGCAACGGAGGCACGGCATGAGCACCCCGACCGGCCTGTTCGCGAAGCGTCCGAACGTGCTCGCGGGTACCAACCTGCGCGCGCTCGCGGGCCCGATCCTCATCTGCATGATCCTGGGGATGATGATCCTGCCGCTGCCGCCGATGCTGCTGGATCTGCTGTTCACGTTCAACATCGCGCTGTCCGTGATGGTGCTGCTCGTCAGCATGTACACGATGAAGCCGCTCGACTTCGCGGCGTTCCCGAGCGTGCTGCTGTTCTCGACGCTGTTGCGCCTGTCGCTGAACGTCGCATCGACGCGCGTCGTGCTGCTCGAAGGCCACACGGGCCCGGACGCGGCCGGCCAGGTGATCGAGGCGTTCGGCCACTTCCTCGTCGGCGGCAACTTCGCGGTCGGCATCGTCGTGTTCGTGATCCTGATGATCATCAACTTCATGGTGATCACGAAGGGCGCGGGGCGGATCGCCGAAGTGTCCGCGCGCTTCACGCTCGACGCGATGCCCGGCAAGCAGATGGCGATCGACGCCGACCTGAACGCGGGCCTCATCAACGAAGAGCAGGCGCGCAAGCGCCGCCTGGCCGTGTCGCAGGAAGCCGAGTTCTACGGGTCGATGGACGGCGCGTCGAAGTTCGTGCGCGGCGACGCGATCGCCGGCCTGATCATCATGGCGATCAACGTGATCGGCGGGCTGATCGTCGGGATGGTCCAGCACGACATGTCGTTTGCCGCGGCCGGCACCAACTACACGCTGCTGACCATCGGCGACGGCCTCGTCGCGCAGATCCCGTCGCTGGTGATCTCGACCGCGGCCGGCGTGATCGTGTCGCGCGTCGCGACCGACGAGGACATCGGCACGCAGATCACCGGCCAGCTGTTCACGAACCCGCGCGTGCTGAACATCACCGGCGCGATCATCGTGCTGATGGGGCTGATCCCGGGCATGCCGCACTTCGCGTTCCTCGCACTCGGCGGTGGCGCGATCTGGCTGGCCCGCACGCAGACCAAGCGCGCGGCGGCCCGCAAGGCGGCCGGCGACCTGACCGACATCGCGCCGCCCGCGGTGCTGCCGTCGGACAGCCACGAGGCGACCTGGGACGACGTGCAGCTGATCGACCCGCTCGGGCTGGAAGTGGGCTACCGCCTGATCCCGCTCGTCGACAAGAACAGCGACGGCGAACTGCTCAAGCGCATCAAGAGCATCCGCAAGAAATTCGCGCAGGAAATCGGCTTCCTGCCGCCGGTGATCCATATCCGCGACAACCTCGAGCTGCGGCCGAACGCGTACCGGATCGCGCTGAAGGGCGTCGAGATCGGCGTCGGCGAAGTGTTCCCGGGCCAGTGGCTCGCGATCAACCCGGGCCAGGTGACGGCTGCGCTGCCGGGCGCCGTCACGCAGGATCCCGCGTTCGGGCTGCCGGCCGTGTGGATCGACGTCGCGATGCGCGAACAGGCGCAGGTGTACGGCTATACGGTGGTCGACGCGAGCACGGTCGTCGCGACGCACCTGAACCATCTGGTCGTCCAGCACGCGGCCGAGTTGCTCGGCCGCCAGGAAGTGCAGTCGCTCGTCGAGCACACCGGCAAGGACGCGCCGTCGCTCGTCGAGGACCTCGTGCCGAAGACGATTTCGCTGACGACGCTGCAGAAAGTGCTGCAGAACCTGCTCGAGGAAGGCGTGCCGATCCGCGACATGCGCACGATCCTCGAAGCCGTGTCCGAACATGCGGGCCGCGGCGATGCGTTCGAGATCACGGCCGCGGTGCGGCTGTCGCTCGGCCGCGCGATCACGCAGCAGTGGTATCCGGGTGCCGGCGAGATGCAGGTGATGGGCCTCGACTCGAATCTCGAGCGCGTGCTGTCGCAGGCGCTCGCCACCGGCGCGAACCCGGGCCTCGAACCCGGCCTCGCGCACAACCTTCTGACCGGCACGCAACAGGCGATGCTGCGTCAACAGAATCTCGGGCTGCCGCCCGTGCTGCTGGTGCAGCACGCGCTGCGCGCGATGCTCGCGCGTTTCCTGCGCCGCAGCCTGCCGCAATTGAAAGTGCTGTCGTATGCCGAAGTGCCGGACACACGCACGATCAAAGTCGTTAACGTCATCGGGGGTTCCGCTTGAACATTCGCAAATTCACCGGCGCAACGAGCCGCGACGCACTTCGTCTCGTGCGCGAGGCGCTCGGCGCCGACGCGGTCGTGCTGTCGAACCGCACGCTCGATGACGGCAGCGTGGAAATCGTCGCCCTGGCGGATTCGGACCTGGCCGCCGTGACGCCGCCGGCCGCGGCGCGCCCGCGCATCGCTGCGTCGCGCATGCCGGAATCGGTGCCGGCTGCCGCCGTGCCGGGCATCGTGTCGCGCCCGGGCGCGGCGCTGGGCCGCCCGACGGTCAATCCGTATGCAGCAGGCGAAGGCGGGCTGCCGGACGTGTTCTCGTCGGTGTTCGGCGCAAGCGCCGACGCGGACGAGGCGACGGCGCAACCTTCGGCGATCGATGACGAAGCGCCGGCCGCGGCAGCGCAGTCTTCCGCCGCTCCCGCACCGGCCGCCGCCTCCGAACCCGCGCCGTGGCTCGTCGAGCACGCGAAGCGCCTGACGCAGCAGCGCGACGCGCTGATGGCGCGTGCGCAGGCGACGCCCGCCGCGCCGCAAGCGAGCGCGCCTGCCCCGCAGGCCGCCGCGAGCGCGACGCCGCCCAACTGGGCACGCGACATCGTGCGCGACGCCGAACGCCGGATGCCGGCCGCCGCCACCCGTGCGCCCGACACGAACCCGGGCGCCGCGCATGCCGCGAAGGCGGCCGAGCGCACGCGCCTGTCCGCCGACGCGGCCGCCGCGGTTGCCGACGCCGTGAAGTCGCGCATCGAGCGGATCGTCAACGATACGGTGATGCAGGAGCTCGGCGAACTGCGCGGGATGATGGCAGAGCAGTTCGACAGCCTGATGTGGCACGACCGCCAGCGTCGCAGCGCCGTGCACGGCGCGCTGACGAAGCACCTGTTCGCGGCCGGTTTCTCCGCGCAGCTCGTGCGGATGCTGGTCGACAACATGCCGGCCGGCGACGGCGCGCAGACCTTCGAACAGGCCGCCGAATGGGCGCAGTCGGTGCTCGCGTCGAACCTGCCGGTGCTCGACAGCGAAGATGCGCTGATGGAGCGCGGCGGCGTGTTCGCGCTGATGGGGCCGACGGGCGTCGGCAAGACGACCACCACCGCGAAGCTGGCCGCACGCTGCGTGATGCGCTTCGGCGCGAGCAAGGTCGCGCTGCTGACCACCGACAGCTACCGGATCGGCGGCCACGAGCAGCTGCGCATCTTCGGCAAGATCCTCGGCGTGCCGGTGCACGCGGTGAAGGATGCGGGCGACCTCGCGCTCGCGCTGTCCGAGCTGCGCAACAAGCACATCGTGCTGATCGACACGATCGGCATGAGCCAGCGCGACCGCGCGGTATCCGACCAGATCGCGATGCTGCACGGCGCGAACGCGCCGGTGCAGCGCCTGCTGCTGCTCAACGCGACGAGCCACGGCGACACGCTCAACGAAGTCGTGCAGGCGTACCGCAGCGCGGGCGAGCATCCGGACCTGGCCGGCTGCATCCTCACGAAGCTCGACGAGGCGACCCACCTCGGCGGCGTGCTCGACACGGTGATCCGCTACAAGCTGCCGATCCACTACGTGTCGACCGGCCAGAAGGTGCCGGAGAACCTGTACGTCGCCTCGACCAAATTCCTGCTGAAGAGCGCGTTCTGTGTCCCGCGCGACGGCTCGCCCTTCGTGCCGCAAGACGAGGACATGCCGACGCTGCTTTCCGCACTGACCGCACGTTCCACCGCCGAGCTTCACGAGGTGCGATTTGGATAAACGAATCATCGACCAGGCCGAAGGGCTGCGGCGCCTGCTGGCCGGGCGCGCATCACGCATCGTCGCGGTGGCGGGCGGGCCGGCGGGTGTCGGCTGCACGTCCACCGTCGTGAACCTGGCGGCGGCGCTCGCGTCGCTCGGCAAGGATGTGCTCGTCGTCGACGAGCGAGCCGACGTGCATTCGGCCAGCGCGACGCTGGCGGGCGCGTGGCTGCGCGACGGCGAGCGCATGCGGGTCGCGGCCGGCTTCGGCCTGTGCGCCGCGGCGCGGCTCGCGCGCACCGGCTACACCGATGCGCAGCTGAGCGATTTCATCGACGGGCCGGCCGACATCGTCCTCGTCGACGCGCAGCTCGGCGCCGACGGTTCGTTGTCGGCGCTCGCACGCGAAGCGCACGACGTGCTGGTCGTCACGCGGGTCGCCGCACAGGCGATCACCGAGGCGTATGCATACATGAAGCGGCTGCATTTCGCGCATGCGTTCGCGCAGTTCCGCGTGCTGACCAATCACGTCGGCAGTCATGCGGACGCGAAGGTCGCGTTCGACAACCTCGCGGGCGTCGCGAGCCGCTACCTGACCGTGTCGATCGCCGACGCGGGCTGCGTGAGCGCCGATCCGCTCGTCGAGCATGCACGCGAGCTGACGCGCGCCGCGGTCGACGCGTTCCCGTCGTCGCCCGCCGCGCGGGACTACCGGCAGATCGCCGCCGACCTGCTGTACTGGCCGATGCGCCCGGGTTCGGGTTCGGGTGCGGGTGCGGGTGCGGGCCGCGCCGTGCACGCGGGCGGCAAGCCGTCGTATGAGGCGGGCGCGGCACACGCCGCGTGAGCGCCATCGGAAGGAGAGAGCCATGATGTACAACGCTCAAGGAAAGATGTCCCAGGCCGACGTGCTCGCGCAGTATGCGCCGCTCGTGCGACGCCTCGGGCTGCAGCTCGTCGCGAAGATGCCGGCGAGCGTCGACCTCGACGACCTGATCCAGGCCGGCATGATCGGCCTGATGGACGCGGCCGGCCGCTACAAGGAAGACCAGGGCGCGCAGTTCGAGACCTACGCGACCCAGCGTATCCGCGGTGCGATGCTCGACGAACTGCGCAGCAACGACTGGCTGCCGCGCAGCCTGCGCAAGACGTCGCGCGAGGTCGAGCACGCGGTGCACCAGGTCGAGCAGCATCTCGGCCGCTCGGCGAGCGAGACCGAGATCGCGCAGCACCTGAACATGCCGCTCGACGAATACCAGGGGATGCTGCAGGACCTGCACGGCAGCCAGCTGATCTACTACGAGGATTTCGACCGCGCGGCCGACGACGAGCCGTTCCTCGACCGCTATCGCGTCGATCACGCCGATCCGCTGTCGGCGCTGCTCGACGAGCACCTGCGCGAAGCGCTCGTCGAAGCGATCGAGCGGCTGCCGGAGCGCGAGAAGCTGCTGATGTCGCTGTATTACGAACGGGGTCTGAATCTGCGCGAGATCGGCGCGGTGCTCGAAGTGAGCGAATCGCGCGTGTGCCAGCTGCACAGCCAGGCCGTCGCGCGCCTGCGCGCACGGCTGCGCGAACAGGCGTGGGTCGGCGCGGAGTCCTGACCCTTTCCTGACGGCCACGCGCGCCGACGGCGCGCGCTTGTGCCGGGTACGCACCGTATGTGCGCCGTGCTTGCGCATTCAGCGCGCCGATTTGCTACAATCCTCTCCGCTTTCCGAGGAGCGTTGCGACGGACCACTCTGTGTCCGCCAGGCTCGGAAGGCTTCACCAAGCAGCCGTGCGGCACAACCGCCTCGGCCCCGCTTCCTGAACGGCGCTCACGTCACCAATCTAGAAACTTTTTAGAAAGGAGGGCGTGATGAACGCCATTATCGATTCCAAAGCTACCCACGATTACGTCGTCGCCGACATGGCGCTGGCCGGCTGGGGCCGCAAGGAACTGAACATCGCCGAGACCGAAATGCCGGGCCTCGTGCAGATCCGTGACGAATACAAGGCACAGCAGCCGCTGAAGGGCGCGCGCATTGCCGGTTCGCTGCACATGACGATCCAGACGGGCGTGCTGATCGAGACGCTGAAGGCGCTCGGCGCGGACGTCCGCTGGGCCTCGTGCAACATCTTCTCGACGCAGGACCACGCTGCTGCCGCGATCGTCGAAGCCGGCACGCCGGTGTTCGCGTTCAAGGGCGAATCGCTCGACGAGTACTGGGAATTCTCGCACCGCATCTTCGAATGGCCGAACGGCGAATTCGCGAACATGATCCTGGACGACGGCGGCGACGCAACGCTGCTGCTGATCCTCGGCGCGAAGGCCGAGAAGGACCGTTCGGTGATCGCGAAGCCGACCAACGAGGAAGAAGTCGCGCTGTACAAGTCGATCGCGAAGCATCTCGACGCCGACCCGACCTGGTACTCGACGCGCCTCGCGCACATCAAGGGCGTGACCGAAGAAACCACGACCGGCGTGCACCGCCTGTACCAGATGGAAAAGGACGGCCGCCTGCCGTTCCCGGCGTTCAACGTGAACGATTCGGTCACGAAGTCGAAGTTCGACAACCTGTACGGCTGCCGTGAATCGCTGGTCGACGGCATCAAGCGCGCGACCGACGTGATGATCGCGGGCAAGGTCGCGGTCGTCGCGGGCTACGGCGACGTGGGCAAGGGCTGCGCGCAATCGCTGCGCGGCCTCGGCGCGACCGTGTGGGTCACCGAAATCGACCCGATCTGCGCACTGCAGGCGGCGATGGAAGGCTACCGCGTCGTGACGATGGAATACGCGGCCGACAAGGCCGACATCTTCGTGACGGCCACCGGCAACTACCACGTGATCAACCACGATCACATGAAGGCGATGCGCCACAACGCGATCGTCTGCAACATCGGTCACTTCGATTCGGAAATCGACGTCGCGTCCACCCGCCAGTACCAGTGGGAAAACATCAAGCCGCAGGTCGACCACATCATCTTCCCGGACGGCAAGCGCGTGATCCTGCTGGCGGAAGGCCGCCTCGTGAACCTCGGCTGCGCGACCGGCCACCCGTCGTTCGTGATGTCGAACTCGTTCGCGAACCAGACGCTCGCGCAGATCGAACTGTTCGTGCGCGGCAACGAGTACGAGAACAAGGTGTACGTGCTGCCGAAGCACCTCGATGAAAAGGTCGCACGCCTGCACCTGGCGCGCATCGGCGCGAACCTGTCCGTGCTGTCGGACGAGCAGGCTTCGTACATCGGCGTGCAGAAGGACGGCCCGTTCAAGCCGAACCACTACCGCTACTGATCCGGTGCGCCGCTGCCGCGGTGCCGTGCGCGCGTCACTCGCGCGCACCCGGTACGGCGGCACGGCGCGGGATCGCCGGCTGTCGCGGCGCGCCTTCGGGCACCCGCGGCGGCCGGCAGCGGCCACTGATCGTACCGATCGACAACCGAACCGGAGCACTCCATGAGCGTCATCCTCACCTGGGTCATCAACGCGCTCGCGCTGCTGATCATCACGTACCTCGTGCCGTCGATCCACATCAAGAGCTTCGGCACGGCACTGATCATCGCGGTCGTGCTCGGCCTGATCAACACGGTGATCCGTCCGGTGCTGATCCTGCTGACGCTGCCCGTCACGATCGTCACGCTCGGGGTGTTCATCCTCGTCGTGAACGCGTTGTGCTTCTGGTTCGCGTCGTCGCTGCTGAAGGGCTTCGAGGTGTCGGGCTTCTGGTCCGCGTTCTTCGGTTCGATCCTGTACAGCATCGTGTCGTGGCTGCTGTCCGCCCTGATCTTCGGTCAGCGCGACATCGGCTGAGGCACCCGGGCCTGTTCCCTCAGAATCATGAAAACGATCGAACTCTCGTTTGAATTCTTCCCGCCGAAGACGGCGGAAGGCGTCGAGAAGCTGCGCGCCACGCGTGCGCAGCTGCTGCCGCTGAAGCCGAAATTCGTGTCCTGCACGTTCGGCGCCGGCGGTTCGACGCAGCAGGGCACGCTCGATACGGTGCTCGACATGCAGAAGGACGGCCTCGAGGCCGCGCCGCACCTGTCGTGCATCGGTTCGTCGCGCGACAGCCTGCGCGCGATCCTCGACCAGTACCGCTCGTACGGCATCCGCCACATCGTCGCGCTGCGCGGCGACCTGCCGTCGGGGATGGGCGAAGTCGGCGAACTGCGCTACGCGTCGGAGCTCGTCAGCTTCATCCGCGCCGAGCACGGCGACTGGTTCCACATCGAGGTTGCCGGCTATCCGGAGTACCACCCGCAGGCGCGCTCGCCGAAGGCCGATCTCGAGAATTTCGCGCGCAAGGTGAAAGCCGGCGCGAATTCCGCGATCACGCAGTACTTCTTCAACGCCGACGCGTATTTCCGCTTCGTCGACGATGCTCGCAAGCTGGGTGTGGACGTGCCGATCGTGCCGGGCATCATGCCGATCACGAACTTCTCGCAGCTGATGCGCTTCTCCGAGATGTGCGGTGCGGAAGTGCCGCGCTGGGTCGCGCGCCGGCTCGAGAGCTTCGGCGACGATCGCGAGTCGATCCGCGCGTTCGGCGCGGATGTCGTCACGGGCCTGTGCCAGCGTCTGATCGACGCGGGCGTGCCCGGGCTGCATTTCTATACGCTGAACACGGCGGCCGCGACGCGGACGATCTGTGAACGGCTCGTCATGTAAGCGCGCTCACGCGATTGCATGCGTCGAAGCCCCGCCGGCCGTGCCGGCGGGGCTTTTTTTACGATGACGGCGGCGCGCGGCCGCGTGCGTCAGCGCTGCGCCTGCATCAGCGGCGGGCGGCGCTCGAACCACGGCCGCGCCTGTTCGAGCTGCCGGGCGAGCCGGAGCAGCAGCGCGTCGTCGGCGTGACGCGCGGCGAACTGCACGCCGATCGGTAGCCCGCGCGCGTTCCAGTAGAGCGGCACCGACATCGCCGGCTGGCCGGTCAGGTTGAACAGCTCGGTGCAGCCGGCCCACGTGAACGCCTTTTCCGACGACTTCGCGAGCATTTCCTTCAGCAGCGGCTTCACCGGCAGCGCGCCGAGCACCTTCATCTGCGCCGCTTCGAACGGCGTCGGCTGCAATTCGCCGATCTTCACCGGCGGGCCCGCGAGCGACGCACACAGGATCGCGTCGTAGCGCGACACGAGGCCGGCCACCTGCACGGTGAGCTGGCGCTGCCATTCGAGCACGTCCGGCAGGCGCGTGCGCGCAAGGCGCCGGCCGACCACGGCCATCGCCCACGTCGCGGCCTCGAATTCGCCGCGCTTCGGCGTGCGGCCGGTCAGCGCGCGCGCGCCGAGCACCATCTCCTCGGCGATCGTCGCCCACAACGTGACGAAGGTTTCGGCCGCACGCGCGTAGTTGACCTGCAGTGTCGCCGGCTCGACATGGTGGCCGAGCGATTCGAGCAGCGCGGCCGCGTCGTCGAGCGCCGCGCGCGTGTCGTCGGCCAGTGCCGGCGCGAACATCGGGTCGAGCACGAGGCCGATCCGCAGCGAGCCGGGCGGCGTGTCGAGCTCGCCGAGGAACGTGCCGGGCGCGCCGGCCGGCAAGGTCTGGCCGGTCGTCACGTCGAGCAGCAGCGCGCTGTCGCGCACGCTGCGCGTGACCGCATGCTGGACGACCAGTTCGCCGTTCGACGGCAGGTCGACGAGTACCGGGTTGCGGCTCGGCTTCAGGCCGAACAGCCCGCAGCACGACGCCGGAATGCGGATCGAGCCGCCGCCGTCGGACGCATGCGCGATTGGCACGATGCCGGCCGCGACGGCCGCCGCCGCACCGCCGCTCGAGCCGCCGGGCGTGTGATCGAGATTCCACGGGTTGCGGCACGCGCCGAACAGTTCCGGTTCCGTGTACGGCATCTGGCCGATCTCCGACGTGTTGGTCTTGCCGAACACGTTGAGACCGGCTGCGCGGCTGCGCGCGATCACCGGCGAATCGTCGGCGGGCACGAAATACCGGTAGTGCCGGCTACCCATCGACAGCGGCAGCCCGGCGACCGCCGCGCCGAGATCCTTCACGAGATAGGGCACGCCGGCGAACGGCGCGTCGGCGCCGCCGTCGGGTGTGGCGGCCGCACGCTGGCGTGCGGCTTCGTAGTCCTGCAGCACGATCGCGTTGATCGCGCCGTTGACCGCTTCGGCCTGGCCGATCGCGGCGTCGAGCAGTTCGCGCGGGCTCGCCTTGCGTTCACGTACCAGTGTGGCAAGGCCGATCGCGTCGTGCGCGAGATAGTCCGAATGCATCGCTGTCATCCCCGTTGTGACTCGTGGCGATGACAGCAGCATAACGCGGGCCCGGTACGCGGGGGCCCGCGGCCGGCCGTTTTTAGAGGTGCTCGGCGAGGAAGGTCAGCGTGCGGCCGTGCGCGAGCGCCGACGCGCGCTGGTTGTACGACGCGCGGTCCGTGCAGTTGAAGCCGTGCTCGGCGCCCGGATACACGTGGAACGACGCATCGCCGTGGCCGGCGAAGGCGGCCTTCACCTGGTCGACGGCCGTGAGCGGGATGGCGTGGTCGTCTTCGGCGTAGTGGAACAGGATCGGCTGCGTGATCTTGCCGGCGAGGTCGAGCGCGTTCTGGATGCCGCCGCCGTAGTAGGCCACGGCCGCATCGATCTTGCCGGTCGCGGCCGCGCGGTACGCGAGCTGGCCGCCGAAGCAGTAGCCGATCGCGGCGATCTTGCCGGCCACTTCCGGGCGCGCGCGCAAGGCATCGGCGGCCGCGCCGATATCCGCGACCGCGAGACCCACGTCGGTCTTTTTCATCAGCTCGATGCCTTTGTCGCGATCCGCGCCTTCGTAGGTCAGCTCGACGCGCGGCTGCGTGCGCCAGAATACGTCCGGCGCGAGCGCGACGAAGCCGTCGGACGCGTACTGGTCGGCGACCGCGCGGATATGCGAGTTCACGCCGAAGATCTCCTGGATGATGATGACGGCAGGGCCTTTGCCGCGCTTGGGCAGCGCGAGATAGCCGCCGAAGCTGTCGTTACCGGCGGGGATGTCGATCCATTGGGCAGTCACGTTCTGAACTCCTGGCGAACGGGGTGCGCGGTGCGCGCCCCGGGGTGAAAGAGGGCGGCCTAGTGTGCCACCGATCCTGTGTCATTGCAGCGAACGCGCCCGCTTCTCGCGCAGCGATCGTTTCGATCTCGATTATTCATTTTTCGGCGCCGCGCCGCTTCGATAGAGTCGATGCGCCGGCCTTTACAAAGCGCTTTCGCGCATCGTCATCGAAGGATTCGCCATGTCTGCCCGTCTGTTCTCCACGCCCTTTTCCGAACGCTTCGGCCTGCGCCTGCCGCTCGTGCAGGCGCCGATGGTCGGCGCGACCACGACCGCGATGGTCGCCGCCGCGTCGAATGCCGGCGCGCTCGGCAGTCTCGGCGCCGCCGCGTTCGCGCCCGAGCGCCTTGCGACCGAGGTCGAAGCCATCCGCGCGGCGACCGATCGCCCGTTCGCGGTCAACCTGTTCGTGCTGCCCGATGCCGCGCCCGACGCGGCGACCGTCGCCCGTGCGCTCGCCGCGATCGACCCGCTGAATGCAGCGCTCGGGTTGCCGCCGGGCACCGCGCCCGCACGCTACGCGCCCGACTTCCGCGCGCAGCTCGACGCACTCGTGGCGTTGCGCGTGCCCGTCGCGAGCTTCACGTTCGGTGTGCTCGATGCGGCCGACGTCGCGCGCCTGAAGGCGGCCGGCACCTACGTGATCGGCACGGCGACGCACGTGGCCGAGGGCCTCGCGTGGCAGGCGGCCGGCGCCGACGCGCTGTCCGCGCAGGGCGCCGAGGCGGGTGGCCATCGCGGCACGTTCATCGGTTGCGCCGATGATGCGCTGATCGGCACGCTCGCGCTCGTGCCGCAACTGGTCGACGCAACCGGCCTGCCCGTGCTCGCCGCGGGCGGCATCATGGACGGCCGCGGGATCGCGGCCGCGCTTGCGCTCGGCGCGCAGGGCGCACAGCTCGGCACCGCGTTCCTCACCCGCACGGAAAGCGCGATCGCGGCGGACTGGAAGGCGCGCCTGCTCGCGAGCGCCGACACGTCGACGCAGGTCTCGCGCGCGATCACCGGCCGCCACGCGCGCGGGCTGCGCAACACGTTGATGGCCCGGCTCGGCGAACGCGTGGCCGACGCCGCGCCGTACCCGGTGCAGAACGCGCTGACGCAGCCGCTGCGCCAGGCCGCCGCGCGTGCCAACGACGGCGAGTACCTGTCGCTGTGGGCCGGGCAGGGCGCACCGCTCGCGCGGCGGCGCGGCGATGCGCTGACGACATCGCGGCTCGTCGCCGCGCTCGATGCCGAATGGCGCGCGGCGGCTGCCTGAATCGTTCGTATCCGACGACGAAACGCGCGTTGTCACGCGCGTTTCATTCAACGATCACGGGCACAAAATACCGAATCGAAATGCCCCGGGAATGTTTTGAAACGACCTTTCAGGAAGTCGTCCGGAATTAGCGGAAACCCTTATCCGGCGGGGCTCGCAGCGATACTCGAGTAGTCGTTCCAAAGTACGCATATCGGTAGTGTTACCACTACCCCAAAAAAGTCCCACAAATTAATTTGATCACCTACACTTGCGCGCAAGTACGGACGGGCGGCCGCTAAAAGCGGTGGTTTTCACGTGCTTGAGGCCAAGTGCATGAACGATGCAACCGGCGAATCGTCCAGTGATTGCAAACACAGGGATGGCAGCGGGGCACCGGGCGATGGCGTTTATTGGGACCGAAACTGGAGACTTACATGAATATCAAGATGCAAAAGCTGTTGCCGATCACCGCGGCCGCGATGTTGTGTGCTGCAGCTGCGGGCAACGCAGCGGCCGATCAAGTCGTCAAGATCGGCCACGTCGCGCCCTTGACGGGCGGCATTGCACACCTGGGCAAGGACAACGAAAACGGCGCACGTCTCGCGGTCGAAGAGATCAACGCCAAGGGTCTCACGGTCGGCGGCCAGAAAATCACGCTGCAACTCGACCCGCAGGATGACGCGGCCGACCCGCGGCAGGCCACGCAGGTTGCGCAGAAGCTCGTCGACGACAAGGTCGTCGCGGTGGTCGGCCACCTGAACTCGGGCACGTCGATCCCGGCCTCGAAGATCTACAGCGATGCGGGCATCGTGCAGATTTCGCCGTCGGCGACGAACCCGGCCTACACGCAGCAGGGCTTCAAGACCACGTACCGCGTGGTGGCCACCGATGCGCAGCAGGGCCCGGCACTCGCGAACTACGCGCATTCGAAGGGCATCAAGAGCGTGGCCGTGGTCGACGATTCGACCGCGTACGGCCAGGGTCTCGCGAACGAGTTCGAGAAGAAGGCGAAGGCGCTCGGCCTGAAGGTGGTGTCGCATGACGCGACGAACGACAAGGCGGTCGACTTCCGCGCGATTCTGACCAAGATCAAGGGCGAGAATCCGGACGCGATCATGTACGGCGGCATGGACGCAACGGGCGGCCCGTTCGCGAAGCAGGCGAAGCAGCTCGGCCTGCGCGCGAAGATCTTCGCGGGCGACGGCGTGTGCACGGAAAAGCTGGCCGACCTGGCCGGCGACGCGACCGACAACGTGGTGTGCTCGGAAGCCGGTGCTTCGCTCGAGAAGATGTCGGGCGGCGCAGCGTTCAAGGCGAAGTACGAGAAGCGCTTCGGCCAGCCGATCCAGATCTACGCACCGTTCACGTATGACGCCGTGTACATCATCGTCGATGCGATGAAGCGCGCGAACTCGGCGGATCCGGCGAAGATCCTCGCCGCGATGCCGGCGACGAACTACTCGGGCGTGATCGGTACGACGACCTTCGACTCGAAGGGCGACCTCCAGCACGGCGTGATCTCGCTGTACAACTACAAGGGCGGCAAGAAGTCGCTGCTCGACGAAGTGAAGATGTAACGATACAAGCGGTCAACAGAAGGGGTGAAAGCGCGCATGCGGCAACGCATGCGCGCTTTCTTTTTGGCCGGCGCGGCCGCGCCGTCAGATCTTCAGCCGCGCCAGCACCTTCGGAGCGACGGCCGCGACGAGCGCCGCGCACAGCGCGACGACGGACAGGCCGATCGTCAGGTTCGACGCTTGCGCGACGGCGCCGATCACGACCGGACCGAACAGCATGCCGAAATACGCGAGGCCGGCCACGTGCGCGAGCCCTTCGGCCGCATGGATGCCTTTCACGCGCGCGGCGGCCGCGAACAGCACCGGCATCATGTTCGCGAGGCCGATGCCCATCAGCGTGAAGCCGGTCAGCACCGTGGCCGGATACGGTAGCAGCAGCGCGCCGATCATCCCCGCGCAGGCGAGCGACGCGCTCGCGAACACGAGCTGCGGTGCGCCGAAGCGGGCACGCACGGCGTCGCCCGCGAAGCGCGCGATGGCCATCCCGCCCGAGAACGCGGCATAGGCGGCGCTCGCGAGCGCGGGGCTCGCCACGACGACGTCGCGCATATAGACCGTCGCCCAGTCGTACATCGCGCCTTCGGCGATCAGCGCGACGAGCGCGATGCCGCCGAGCATCCACAACGCCGGCGAGCGCCAGCGGTTGCCGCCGCCGTGCGCGTGCTCGTGGTGCGGCACGTGCGGCAGCACGGCCGGGCTGGCGGCCACGAGCACCGTCGCGCTGGTCGCCGCCGCGAGCGCGAGATGCACGGCCGGCGCCATGCCGGCCGACAGCAGCGCGCCGCCGGCGGCCGCCCCCGCCATCCCGCCGATGCTGAACATGCCGTGCAGCGACGACATGATCGGCCTGCCGATCGCAATTTCGACCGCGCTGGCCTCGGCGTTCATCGCGACGTCGAGCGTCGCCATCGAGAAGCCGAACAGCGCGAGCACGGCGAGCAGCATCGGGTAATCCGGCACGACGAGGATCAGCGCCGCGCAGGCCGACATCACGAGCCCGCCCGCGAGGCACGCGGTGCGCGAGCCGACCCGCGCGATCCAGCGCGCGATGGTCAGCATCGCGGCGATCGAGCCGACGGCGACCGCGAACAGCGCGATCGACAGCAGCCCGGGGTTCAGCGCGAACTTGTCGCGCACGGTCGGCACGTGCACGCCCCACGACGCGAACATCATGCCGGCGACGAAGAACAGCGCCATCGACGCCGCGCGCGCCCGCTGGCGGGCCGGTAGCGACAGCACGCGATGCGCGTCGGGCGGCGCGGCGAACGGGGACGACGATTCGGGGGAGGAGGATTCGGACACGATGACGCTCATCAAAAGAAATGCACGGACGCACGCGGCGCCCTTCGGATTCGTCCGATTCTATCGAACCGCTTACGATCCTGCCGGGCGTTGGCCGTTCGGCCGGAGACCCGCGTTCGGCCGCATCGACTGCCTCGGCCGTTCGGCCGATGCGCGGCGCGGCGCGCCCGCGAGTAACATCGGAGCGCATGGCGTGCCCGGCGCGCCGCCCTTCGACCGCAGGAGTCCTCTTGAACATCGATCCCGCTCTCGCCGTGCATCTGCTGCACCGCTGCGCGCTCGGCACGCTCGCCACCCATTCGCGCGATCCGCAGGGTTTCCCGTATCCGACGGTCGTCCCGTTTGCACCCGATGCAAGCCATCGTCCCGTGCTCCTCGTGAGCGGCCTCGCGGAGCACACGCGCAATCTGGCCGCCGATCCGCGCGCGGGCTTCCTCGTCGTCGACGCACCCGGCGGCGACGTGCTGAACGCAGAGCGCGCGACGCTGCTCGGCCGGTTCGTGCCGCTCGGCGACGATCCGCACGTCACCGCGCGCTACTGCCGTTATGAGCCGGATGCCGCGCGCTATCTCGCGCTCGGCGATTTCACGTTCTGGGCACTCGACGTCGAACGGCTGCGCTATATCGGCGGGTTCGGGCGCATGGGCTGGGTCGACGGCACGCATCTCGATGCGCTGCCGCCGCTCGCGTTCGACGAGGAACAGGCGTTATGGGACGCGTACGATGCCGGCGCCGCGCGCCGCGACGGGCTCGAACTGCTCGGTGTCGATCGCCACGGCGCCGACTGGCGGCATGATGGCCGCCGCGTGCGCACACCGTTTGATACGCCATTGACCGACGCGGGCGAGTTGCGCGAGCGGCTGATCGCGTGCGCGCGGGATGTGACGTGACGCCGCGGATACCGGCCGGTCCGCGCATTGCCCGTTTAGCGAGTCGCACCATCCGATTTTCGTAAAACTGTCGTCCGATGAAAGCTTCTATTTTTCAAATGCAGGGTAATTGCGTATGTTGATAGGCCTAATAGCCAATCGCTAATGTCCTAATCTCTGTGTAGGAACGTAAAAATTTGAGAAAAGGCCGCGACCGGTCAAAATGACACGTGTGAATTTCAATTGATCTCGGGATTTTCATGAATCTCGCTTCTATCAAATCTTTTTTGTGCTAATCTCTGCCTTCGAAAATCCGAGGCACATATATTTCATGAATGGTGAGCTGGCTGCAGACCGGCGCCATTGGTCAGATAGAAAGGGAAACTATGTCTTCTTACAAGGACCTGCTGGCCCAGCGGGAGAAGCTGGAGAAGCAAATCGAAGAAGCAAAGTCGCGTGAATACGCTGAAGTGCTGAATGACGTGAAGCAGAAAATTGCCGACTACGGCTTTTCGCTCGCCGAACTCGGTCTCAGCCGCGCGAAGGCAGGTAAGGTTGGCCGTCCGCGCGCAGGCGTTGCCGCGAAATATCGCGATCCGGAAACGGGCGCGACGTGGTCGGGCCGCGGCAAGCCGCCGCGCTGGATCGCAGGCAAGAACCGCGAGCAGTTTGCGATTTAAACGCCTGTTTAAATCGCCTGCTCTTCAAAAGAGCCGCGTGTCCGTCAAGGAGCGCGGCTTTTTTGTTTTCAGCGGTCGCCGGTCACATGGTGTTGTCATGAAAGTGTAATGATCCGGTGTGAATGAAAATGCGACCTGTTCGCATAAGCGATTGATTTAAATAAGAAATTTGTGGGTATTGGCGGGGTTCGCGGGGCGCACTTGATAGAATCGGGTTTCCGCACACCCATATCCCATATTTCATGTCCACGTTTTCCGGCGACGCGCAGAGCGCAGATAAGCACGCGGTTGCACGCAAGAGCACGTTCGTCAGTATTGTGCTGAATGTCGTGCTTGCGACATTTCAGATCGTCGTCGGCGTGATCGCGCATTCGCAGGCATTGATTGCCGACGGCGTGCATTCGATTTCCGATTTGATCTCGGATTTTGTCGTGCTGGTTGCGAATCGGCATAGCGGCGCGTCGCCGGATGCCGACCACAATTACGGCCACAGCCGCTATGAGACCGTCGCCTCGCTGTTTCTCGGCGCGATCCTGATTGCGGTTGGCGTCGGCATGCTCTGGCGGGCCGGCGACCGTCTCGTTAATCTCGAAAACATTCCGGCGGTACATTTTTCCGCGCTGCTCGTCGCGCTGACGGTGCTCGTGTCGAAGGAGGCGCTGTTTCGCTACATGCTGCGCGAAGCGCGGCGCGTGCGCTCGGCGCTGCTCGTCGCGAACGCGTGGCATGCGCGTTCGGACGCCGCATCGTCGCTCGTCGTTGCGATCGGCATCGTCGGCAGCCTGGCCGGCGTGCGGCTGCTCGACCCGATCGCGGCGGCGATCGTCGGCTTCATGGTCGCGCGCATGGGCTGGACGTTCGGCTATGACGCGTTGCAGGACCTCTCCGATCGCGCGCTTGATACGACCGATACCGCCGAGATCCGCGCGCTGCTCGCGGCGACGCCGGGCGTGCGCGACGTGCATGACCTGCGCACGCGCAAGATGGGCGATGCCGCGCTCGTCGACGCGCACATCCTCGTCGATCCGAAAATCTCCGTCTCCGAAGGGCACTACATCGCCGAGACCGCGCGTGCGCGCGTGCTGACCGACCCGCGCGTGCTCGATGCGCTGATCCATGTCGATCCCGAGAACGACGCGGCGCGCCGTCCGGCACTCGCGCTGCCGCCGCGCGGCGAGATCGTGGCACGGGTCGAGGCCGCGCTCGCGCAGCGCGGGCTGCATGCGGCGGCCATCGACCTGCATTACCTGAGTACGGGGCTCGAGATCGACGTGACGCTTGCCTGCGATACGCACGACACCGACGCGGCGCTGGCCGGCCGGCTCGACGCCGACGCGCTGAAGCGCGAGTTCGGCGCGCGCCGGATCGGCTTCACGCGCACGATGCCCGCGCAGGCGTGACCCGCCGCGGGCACACGGGACGGAAGGCCGCCGGCGCGTGCCGGCGCGCTACAGCGGCAGTTGCGTGTCGAACTTGATCTCGCGCAGCACGACGCTCGTGCGCACCTGCGACACGGCGGGGATCTTGAAGATGCGCTCGTGCAGGAACACGTCGTAGGCCTTGATGTCCGGCGCGACGATCTTGAGGATGTAATCGGCTTCGCCGGTCGTGCTGTAGCACTCGGTGACTTCCGGGCAGGTCGAGATCTCGCGCTCGAACTGCTCGACGCCGCCTTCGTTGTGGCGGGTCAGGTGCACGTGCGCGAGCGCGCAGACGTGCAGGCCGAGCTTCTCGCGATCGAGCAGCGCCGTGTAGCGCTGGATCACGCCCGACTGTTCCATGTCCTTGATGCGGCGCCAGCACGGCGTGCTCGACAGGCCGACCTGGTCCGAGATTTCCTGGACCGAGCGGCGCGCGTCGAGCTGCAACAGGCGAAGGATTTTTTGCGAAAAGGAATCGAGCGTCACCTGCGCCTCCATGCGGCAGCTACAACACGCTGAATGTTAGAGGGCCGGGAAAGGAAAGGCAATCTGGCGTCGCGTTGTTGAGCGAGATTCGCTAATTTGCTCGTGGATCCGTGGGATTTTGTCCCGCGCCTGCGTTTTCCGACCGATCGGTGTCCGACACCGCGAGGCCGGCGAGCGCAGCCTGCTGGCGGCGCAGGTCGGCAAGCATATTGCAGAACAGCGCGCCTTGCTCGATCGCGTCGTCGAGCGCGACGTGCGTGTGCGGATGGTCGTCGAACCAGTGCTTCGGAAACCGCGGCTTGATCGCCTTGCGGTACGGCAGGCCCGTCATCGCGAACGCGAGCGTCTTGATGTCGAGCGCCGACCACGAGAACGGGCAGCGTCCCGCGAAGCGCATCATGTACCAGAACATGAACGTGAAATCGAAGCCGGCCGGCATCGCGACGAACACCGGCTTGCCGGGCAGCGCCTCGACCCAGTCGACGTACGCGAGCAGCGCCGCTTCGGGCGCCTGCAGATCCTTTCGGCACGCGGCCCATGCTTCGGGCTCGGTCTTCCACCATGCTTCCTGCACCGGGTGCGCCTGCGCGCCCGGCAGCGTTTCGAGGTTCGCCGAGAACGTCGCGATCAGCTGCTTGTCCTCGGTATAGGCGGCCGAGGCAAAGCTCAGCATCGAGTGCGGGCCGGGAATCGGGCCGTCGGCCTCGACATCGGTGCTGACGTAAATTTCCGGGATGGCGGTCTGGTTCATCCGAATACCTTGTCGGACACGAACGGGTTCGTGCGGCGCTCGTCGCCGAACGTCGACACCGGGCCGTGGCCCGGCACGAACGTCACGTCGTCGCCGAGCGGCCACAGCTTCTCCTTGATCGACCGGACGAGATCCTCGTGATTGCCGCGCGGGAAATCGGTTCGACCGATCGAGCCGGCGAACAGCACGTCGCCGACGATCGCGACGCGATGCGCGCGGCTGAAGAACACGACGTGGCCGGGCGTATGGCCCGGGCAGTGATAGACCTCGAGCGTCTCGTCGCCGAACTGCACGGTGTCGCCGTCGTTCAGCCAGCGATCGGGCTCGAAAGTGTCGGCGGCCGGAAAGCCGAAGCGTTCGCTCTGCATCGGCAGCTTCTCGATCCAGAAGCGCTCTTCTTCCTGCGGCCCCTCGATCGGCACGCCGTAGTGCGTCGCGAGCGTCTTCGCGCCGGCGCAGTGATCGATGTGCCCGTGCGTGAGCAGCACCTTCTCGACCTGCACGTTCTGCCGCGCGACTTCCTGTTCGATCCGGTCGAGATCGCCACCCGGATCGACGACGGCGGCGCGGCCCGTTTTCTCGCAAACGAGCAGCGAGCAGTTCTGCTGGAACGGCGTGACCGGAATGAGCGTGACTTTCATGGAGGCACCGGCGGCTAAAAGGAGCGATTGTACCGGTCGCGCGTGCCGCCTGCCGGTCGCGCGACGTGCGTCACGGTGGACGCCTCCGGGCATTCCCGGAGCATGTCGATCGTTACACCCATAGTGAGAATCAATGGTCTGCCGGGGGTGCTTTTCGAGACGACGTTTTGGTTTATGTATAATGCGCCCCATTGAGCGTGAATTTCACGCAATTCGCTGGTGTTTCGGCCCCGTTAAAGGAGGGGCGTCGGAGGCACCGTCAAGCATCAGCCGCCGGGGAGTCCGGCGGTGTATCCGGCACCGAATATTCGGTGCTCACGTCTTGTCCGGCCGGGTGCTGCGCGCCCGTCTGCGGCCCTGCTGCCGCGCCGCCGGATGAGGCCTGTGCCGCCGTTCCTGTGAGTCGGTCGTTTCGACGCGCGCGAACGTGGAGCCATGTTCGATGGCGGCATGTGGGGTCTGGTCAGGCTGTTGGGGACAGGTTGCGCCAGACGTGAAAACTAATCAGGACGGTTGCGGCCTAGACGAAAGCCGCGCCCATGCAAGCCGCCTGCTCGCATCCGAGCGGGGCGTGCACGCATTTGCCGTCCGGGCCGCATGTCTGCGCTGTGAATCGGCGTGACGACGGAGCGGTCCGAACCAGAAGGCGACACGTCGATGAATTTACGTTTTCCGAGTCGATTCGGGACCATTGCATTGTTTTTTGCGCTGACGGGCTGCGCGGTGCCACCCAGCCAGACCACCAGCAGCGCGAACCAGAAGAAAGCGGTCGACAAGACGGCCGCTGCCGCGAAAGCGGACGACGACAAGCAGCAACTCAGTTTTGATTCCGCGCTGGCGTCGATGCCGGCTGCCGACAGCAAGGACGCGAAGAAGTCGTCGCTGGCGGACGCCGAGCCGATCGGTGGCAAGGATGTGTCCGATTTCCGCCAGACGGGCCGCGCATCGTGGTACGGGCGGGATTTCCACGGCCGCCGCACCGCGAACGGCGAGCGCTTCAACATGAACGCGCTCACCGCCGCACACCGCACGCTGCCGCTGTCGTCCTACATCAAGGTGACGAACGCGTCGAGCGGCAAGTGGGTCGTCGTGAAGGTCAACGATCGCGGGCCGTTCAAGCGCGGCCGCGTGCTCGACTTGTCGTATGCGGCTGCCAAGATGATCGGCCTCGTGCACGCCGGCACGGGCCGCGTGAAGATCGAAGGGCTGTCGCCGCAGGAAGCGCGCGAGGCGCGCGACCAAATGTTCGCGTCGGTCTCGACGAAGTAACGCAGCGGCTCGACCGCTCATGCAAAAGGGCTGCCCCAGGGCAGCCCTTTGTCTTTCCTGCGCGGCGCGATGCCGGCGCCGGCTTCCCGGTGCCGGCCGCCTCGCGCGTCAGCTTTCGTCCTTCAGCACGAGCGCACGCGCATAGAGCGTGCTGCGCGACGCGCCCGTCAGCGCGGCCGCGAGCCTGGCCGCGCTTTTCACCGGCACTTCTTCCAGCAGCAGCTTGAGCAGCGCGTCGTGCGCGGTGTCGTCGGCTTCGCCGCTCGTCGCCGGTGCGCCCTCGACCACCAGCACGAACTCGCCGCGCTGCCGGTTCGCATCGCCGGCGAGCCAGGTCTGTCCTTCGGCCAGGGTGCCCTGGAACAACTGCTCGTGTAGCTTGGTGAGCTCGCGCGCAATCAGCAGCCGGCGCGCGGGGCCGAATGCGTCGGCGAGTGCGGCGACGGTTTCGGCGATCCGGTGCGGCGCTTCGTAGAACACCAGTGCATACGGGTGCGATACCAGTGCCTGCAGTGCAGTCGCGCGTTGCTTCGCCTTCGGCGGCAGGAAGCCCGCGAACGTGAACGCGCCGGCCCAGTCGCCGGCCACGCTCAGCGCGGTCACCGCCGCGCTCGCACCCGGCAGCGGGATCACCGCGAAGCCTGCGGCGCGCACCGCGTCCACGAGCCGCGCGCCGGGGTCCGAGATGCCGGGCGTGCCGGCGTCCGATACATAGGCCACGCGTTCGCCGCCGCGCAGCAGTTCGATCACGCGTTGCGCGGCTTCGCGTTCGTTGTGCTCGTGCACGGCGACGAGCGGTTTCGAGATCCCGTAGCGGGCGAGCAGCTGGCCCGTGTTGCGGGTGTCTTCGGCCGCGATGCGGTCGGCGAGGCCGAGCACGTGCAGCGCGCGCAGTGTGATGTCGGCGGTGTTGCCGATCGGCGTGGCGACCACGTAGAGCGCGGCGTCCGGGTAGTGCTGCGTGCGGGCGAGTTCGAGGAGGGCAGTCATGGCAGGCAATGCGCGCAATCGCGGCGCAAGCGGAACAAGGACGGCATTGTGCCACGCGGCGCCGGCCCGGCCGGGCGGCGGGCGCGGTTTGGTACGCGCCGGCGACAACTTTTCGGATGCGGCGCGATCCAAACCGGTCGGCGCGGCGTTCGAGCTCCGTGCGCGGCAGTTTCTCGAACGCCGCGGCCTCGTGTTCGTCGCGGCGAACGTGACGATGCGCGGTGGCGAGCTCGATCTCGTGATGCGCGAGCCCGACGGCATGCTCGTGTTCGTCGAGGTGCGCGCGCGGCGCAGCGTCCGGCATGGCGGCGCGGCCGCGAGCGTCGGCTGGCGCAAGCGGCGTCGCCTGGTGGCGGCCGCGCTCCAGTTCTGGGCGCGGCACGGCGCCGGCGCCGCGTGCCGCTTCGACGTCGTCGCGTTCGAGGCCGGCCGGCTCGCGTGGTTGCGCGACGCATTTCGTGCCGACGATGCGTAGCTGCGAGCTGTGACGAGATGTAAAGAGTTCTTGCCGGACCCCCGGAGAGGGTGCCGGAGTACGGTAAACTCGCCGCACCCACGATGTCGCGCGATGCGTGCCGCGCGCCCAGTTCACCAGGAATCGATGTCAGTCGAACGTATTCAGCAACATTTTCGCGACAGCGCCGCGCTTCACGCCGAAGCGGCCGACGCGCTGTCGCTGCCGATCGCAGCCGCGGTCGATGCGATGTTCGCCGCGCTGGCGAACGGCAACAAGATCGTCGCGTGCGGTGACGGCCCGTCGGCCGCCGCCGCGCATTACCTCGCCGTGTCGCTCGTCGGCGGCTTCGAGCGCGAGCGCCCGGGCCTGCCCGCGATCGCGCTGGCCACCGATGCGTCGCAGGGCGGCCTCGCGGGCGCGGTGTCCGCCGATCAGCTGTTCGCGCAGCAGGTGCGCGTGCTCGGCCAGACCGGCGACATCCTGCTGGTGCTCGATCCGGCCGGCGCGTCGCCGCGCGTGCTGGCGGCGATCGACGAAGCGCACGAGCGCGAGATGACCGTCGTCGCGCTGACGGGCGGCGAAGGCCATGCGGTCGCCGCCGCGCTGTCTGATACCGATATTCCGATCAGCGTGCCCGCCGTTCGCGCGGCGCGCATCCACGAAGTCCATCTGCTGACCATCCACTGCCTGTGCGACGGCATCGACGCGATGCTGCTGGGTGAGGATTGAACGAAGGAGAGCCGTCGATGAATCAAAGCCGCGTCAAACAGACGCTCGTCAGAACCACGCTGCTCGCTGCGTTGACGGCGGGCGTTGCCGTGTCGCTGCAAGGTTGTGTGCTCGGGGTCGTGGGCGCAGCAGCCGGCGGCGGCGCGCTGATCGCGACCGATCGCCGTACGCTCGGTGCGCAGACGGAGGATCGCGAGATCCAGGTCAAGTCGCTCTCGCAGATCAACAACGGGCTGCCCGACCAGTCCCACGTGAACGTGACGGTGTTCAACCGCCGCGTGCTGCTGACGGGTGAAGTGCCGAACAATGCATCGAAGCAGCGCGCCGAGGAAATCGTGCGCGCCATCAACAACGTGAACGGCATCGTCAACGAGCTGTCGGTCGAGCCGGCGTCGTCGCTGTCGTCGCGCGCGAACGACTCGTACCTCGAAGGGCGCGTGAAGTCCGAGCTGATCGCGACGAAGGGCATCTCGGCGAACTACTACAAGGTCGTCAGCGAACGCGGCAACCTTTACCTGATGGGGCTCGTAACGGTCGACGAGGGCAATCGCGGTGCGGAAGCCGCCAGCCAGGTGCCGGGCGTCGAAAAGGTCGTGAAGGTGTTCCAGTACGTGAAGCCGCAGGACGCGCAGGCGCTGCAGAACGCATCGCCCGCAAGCGGCGCATCCGGCGCGCAGGCTGCCGCCGCGCCGGCGGATACCGCGACGGTGGGCGCCGTGCCCGACGCGTCGGTGCAGTCCACGCCGCTGCAGCCGCCCGCACCGATCTCGAATTCGTCGAACGTGCACCCGGGCAACCCGAAGGCCCCGTCGCAATGAAGAACAGGCAGATGAAGCAGATGAAACAGTGGATGGTGCAGGGCACCGCAGTCGCGGCGCTCGTGATTGGCACGCTGGGCGTCGCGCACGCGGATGTCGGTGACGGCCTGAAGGTCGCGCGCGGCAACGCGTGCATGGGCTGCCACGCGGTGGACCGCAAGCTCGTCGGCCCGTCGTTCAAGGATATCGCCGCCCGCTACAAGGCCGATCCGCAGGCCGTGGCCAAGCTGTCGAAGAAGGTGAAGGAAGGCGGCTCCGGCGTCTGGGGCGCCATTCCGATGCCCGCGCACCCGCGCATGAGCGACGCCGACGTGCGTTCGGTGGTCGAATGGGTGCTGGCTGGCGCGCCGTCAAAGTAAGGTTCGAGGGGCGATTCAACCCCTATTGCCAAGCGCAGAAATGCGTGTGTATGATGGTTGACTGTTGGGGCGGTAGCTCAGCTGGGAGAGCGTCGCGTTCGCAATGCGAAGGTCGGGAGTTCGATCCTCCTCCGCTCCACCAACGGGATTCGAAGGGCCGATCGTCCTGAGGCAGGAAGGGTAATGCTGCACCGGGTGCAGCGTTGTGCTTCCCCGGGGCGTACAGCCTTATGTAATCGCAAACAAAAAGCCGGCCTCGTGCCGGCTTTTTGCTTTTCTGCTCGACATCGGCGTGTGTGCACGTTGCTTCGTCGACTTCCTCTTCAGCCGCGTGTTTTTCCGCGCGAATCGCTCGATCCCCTCGGGCTGCGGTCGGCGCCGCCCCCGCGTGATGCCGGAATCCGTCATTTTTCGTCAGATTGTGTCGGCAGCCGGCATGGATACACGTAGGGTGCCGAAATATTTCCGTTAATTTGATATGCTCGCTGTCACAAATCGGTAGTGTGACCGCGCGATGACGCGCGTCGCAAAGCCGAAGCCAACAGGTCGACAACAATATTGAGAGAGCGGCTGTGTCGATAAACGAAACAATAAGCAGCTTTGCATCGGGGGTGGTCGACTGGAACCGTCGACCGGTCGCCTTGAATTTCGGCAAGGCGCAAGACGCACTGGGGCACTTGCTTGCGCTGCAGCACGCGCACGTGCACGAAGGGTTGATGACCGGCATTCGCGGGCATCTGACCTGCGTGTCGGCGCGCCACAACCTGCCGCCGCGGCTGTTTCTCGGCGTCCCTGTCTCGATCCGGCTCGTCACCGATCGGGGGCAGTTGCACTTCGTCAACGCGATCATCCAGGACGTGCAGGTCGGCCAGAGCGACGGCGAGCTGTGCGTGTACCAACTGACCGTATGCGATGCCCTGTCGTTGATGGACAAGCGCACGAATTCCCGCGTATTCCGTCAGAGCAGCGTCGTCGACATCCTCTCGACACTGTTTACTGAATGGCGTCAGCGCAGCCCGGCGCTGGCGGCGGCCTTCGAGTTCGACCTGTCGGGCTTGAGTCGCGACCGATATCCGGCGCGCGAACTGACACGCCAGGTCAACGAATCGGATGCGAAGTTCGTGCGCCGCCTGTTGCGACGCGAGGGCATCACGGTGTTTGCCAAGGCCGGCGCGGGCAAGGGCAATAGCCACGATGACACGCCCGCGCATACGCTCGTGTGCTGTGACGATCCGATGTCGCTGCCCCAGGCGCCGGCCGGTACGGTGCGGCTGCATCCGCGCGACGCCGCGACCGAGGAGCGTGACACCGTCACGTTGTTCGCCCTGCATCAGCGTCTGACACCCGGTCAGGTCGGTCGCCCGTCGTGGGACTACAAGAAAGCGCGTATCGACGAGTCGATGGTCGCGGCGAGCCTCGACCAGGGCGAGGCCGGCAACGACCTGGCGCAATTGCTGACCGACGTCGCGATCGACATCCCGCATGCGGGCGACTCGTGGAGCGATCACGAGCGCCTCACGCGCGCCCGGATGCTCGCGCATCAGTTCGAAGCCGAGCGTTACGACGGCGTGAGCAGCGTACGCGACCTTGCCGTCGGCACATGGGTCACGCTGACCGGGGATCCCGAACGGGACATGCAGCCCACCGACCAGCGGCAGTTCGTGATCACGTCGATCGACCACGACGTCTGGAACAATCTGCCGAAGGGGCTGACCGACCGCGTGCAGGCGCTGTTTGCCGCGAGCCGGCACCTGGCTTATCCGTCGCCATTGCAGCAGCCTGCCGCAGCGACCGAGCCCGACACGCGCTACGAGAATCATTTCACCTGCGTGCGGCGTGGCGTACCGCTGGCGCCCGCATACGACCCGAAGATCGACTTGCCGCCCGTGCATCTGCTGACCGGCACGATCGTCGGCCAGCAGGGCGAGGAAGTGTTCTGCGATGCTGATGGCCGCGTCCGCGTACGGATTCACGGGCTCGATCCGGCCGACCATGCACACGCGCAGGGCGCGGGCACAAACGACAACGCCGGCGACAGCGCGCCGATCCGTGTCGGGGCGAGCCTCGCGGGCGGAAGCTTCGGCGCGCTCTTTTTGCCGCGTGTCGGCATGGAAGTCCTGATCGGCAGCCTCGGCGGCGATCCGGACCGGTTGGTCATCATCAACGTGCTGAGCAACGGCGTGAATCCGCCGGCGGCCTTCACCCACATCGGCAACCTGCCCGGCAACCGCTACGTGTCGGGGATCAAGACCAAGGAAATCAAGGGGAACCGGTATAACCAGCTGCGTCTCGACGATACGCCGGGACAGATTTCCAGCCAGCTGGCGAGCGAGCACGCGCATTCTCAACTGAATCTGGGGTACCTGACACAGCCCCGCCAGGACGGCCGGGGCCAGGACCGTGGAGAGGGCGCGGAATTGCGTACCGACGCGGCTGCCGCGCTGCGGGCCGCGCAGGGGATTCTGCTGACGACCTATGCACGCTCGCAGGCGAGCGGCGGGCAGCTCGATCGTGACGAGTTGCTGCGACTGCTCGGCGAGTGCACCGAGTTGTTCAAGTCGCTGGGCGACTACGCCGGTCAGCATGGGGGGCAGGCCGCCGATACGGCGGGCCAGCAGGCCGTTGCCGCTGCGTTCAAGGGGTGGACGCCCGGCAGCGGCGCGTCGGGCACCGGCACTGGCGATGCGGCTGGGTCGCAGGCGCTGATGGCGTTCGGCGCGCAAGCCGGTTCGGTTGCGATCACGCCGAAGACGCACGTGACCTACGCCGGCGAAAACATCGACCAGGTCGCGCAGCAACATGTCCAGTTGACCAGCGGGCAGCGCATCACGCTGCATGGTGGCCGGGGCGTCGCGATGTTCGCCCACAGCGATGGCGTGTCGGCGATCGCGAATCAGGGCAAGGTGACGCTGCAGAGCCAGAACGACGACACGCAGATCGATTCCGCGAAGAACATTCAGTTCACGGCGGCCGGCGGCAAGCTCGCGGGTATGGCGAGCGACGAGGTGGTCTTCACGACGTCCGGCGGCGCGTACCTGAAACTGCATGGCAGCGATATCGAGCTGGGGTGCCCGGGCAGTTTCACGGTGAAGTCGGCAGGGCACTCGTGGCAGGGGCCGGCGAGCATGAGCACGGACATGCCGAAGTTCGATCATGCGCCGCTCGGGCGTGTGCCGAAGCTGATTCGACCCACGGATGGAAATCCTGTCGAAGGCTACGACGCGCAATTAACTAGATCATCTGGGACGGTGACGAACCTGACCAGTGACGCGAACGGCGAGTTACCGGCGGTTCACAGCGACCAGTTCGAAAAACTGGCGGTGCAGTTCATCAAAAAAAATATTTGAGAGATTCGCGGGAGCCCGGATGTCTGATTCTCAAACCAACAACACGCAGTCGACGACCGCCGAGCCGCCGTCTGTCGTAGTCGCCCAAGGCCAGGGGCCGGCGATTTTTGACTGGCAAAGCAAACTGCTCTGTATCAAGCAGATGCCGTTGCCGGGAGTGGTCATCTTCGTACATGGCGTCAATTCCGAGGGCGAATGGTTCGAGCCGGCGGAAGACGGGCTGTGCAAGGGGCTGAATCGACGTCTTGGCCGCCTTTCCGACCAGATGACGCACCCCGGCATCGAAGCAGGTCAATTGACGCCGGCGCAGTACACCGAAAGTCTGACGCCCGACGGATTCCTGAATCCAAAACTGCTCGCGGACAACTACGTTAAATCTGATCCATCGTTCTCAAATGTGATCCCCTTTCGCTGGGGCTATCGCGCGACGCTCGACGAACTGAAGGACTATGGTGACAAGATTTTCCTGAACGAACAGGACTATTGGGGGGGAGGCCCGTTTGCCAATGGCTGTTCGAGCCTGCCTGATCTTTGGCACGCTGGCGTGGACGATCGAATTTTCGGGTGGATCACGATTCAGGGGATGAATCCGACCAATCGCCCTCTCTACCGGACACCGCCACGCGCATATGGCGTATTGGCCGCGCTGCGATTAGCCAAGCTGATCGAGTCGATCCGCAAGATGCAGGCCAACGTGCCGATTACCGTTGTATGCCATAGCCAGGGCAATATGGTGGGCTTGGCGGCGGCGTTCTTCGGTGATGCATTGCCGGAGGTCGAAGATCAGTGGGGCAACAAGGGGCGCTGCGTGGCGGATGCGTATGTGCTCGCGAATCCTCCGTATAGTTTCGCCAACGCCGAAGGCAAAGGTGTGGATGAGGCAAGCACGTTCATGGACACGTGGTCCCAGCGCCAGGTGAAGGACCCGAAGGGAAATCGCGGCCGTGAGACATATGCGGCCAGGACCAGGACATTCGGCAACTTTCTGGACATCATTCGTGCGCGCCCGGCCTTCGAGCTTCCGGCAGATAAGGTCGATCAGGACATGGCCAACACGCGCGAATCGCCGACGAGCAACAAGTCCTATACAGCCCAGGCAGACCGCGATCGTCACGGACTGAATGGGGCGACATATGGTCGTGTCACCCTGTATTGCTGCCCACACGATCAGGTGATTTCGGCCGTGACCGTTCAGGGGATCGGCTGGCGCGGGATCGGCAAGACGGAACTAGGGGCGATTGGTGCGGCTGGCGTGCTCACGCAGCGTGTCTTTGCGTCCGGGTTCGACGTCGGCAGACAAGGGCCGTACGACTATTGGAACAACGATTGGCGACACACGAAGAATAAAAAACACGGGTTTTGGTATCCACCGTCGCCGCCGGCAAAATACTCGATTGTTGGCGCGCTTAGGGGTAACGAGACAGCCAAGGGAACAATCGGCACCGTTTTGACTGCGGGATTGGCATATATCGTGACGTTTTTTACCTCGAAGGGGGGCGTCATGCGTGTGAATGCCAATCCGGCCGACGGTTGGGCCGTGATGGTCGATGCGCCGACGCTCGACGAGCCGTTCCCCCCGCAGGCATTGAAGTTCAAAAAACCGATCGAAACCCAAGATGGTGACTTGACTAGCCATTTTAACGAAGGTAACGATCCACCCTCGGCATGGCGAGACGCGAGCAAAAAGATTGATGACAAGCGGGCCGACGACCCATACGACCAGTACAAAGCGAAGCACGACGATGGCCGGGCACAGGGCAATGCGGAAAGCGAGACATCCCAGCGCTATGAAGATCACGCCATTGTGCGGATGGAGGCGCGTCGCACAAAGAATGCAGCGTGGGTCGACGATGCTGGCCACGTGGTTGGTGAAGATGGTAGTGGCGAATTGCCCGAGGGCTACAAGGATTGGCGAAACAAGGCGGTCAAGGACATTCTTGATCGCGGTACGGAGAACAACCCGACCAATCACTCGACGACCATGACCAATCCGGATCACGCGGAGAAGGCTCTCGCGTACGATGTAGCGATTGGACCATGCTATCTGACACTCGAACAAATGAATGCCTTGCGAATCGAGGCGGACTGGCGTATGGGAAAGGGGATCAATAAAGATAATCCGAATGCTAAATACTCAAAGTATTTTTCCGACGGTGTTCTAAACGAGTTGCCGCTGCATAAATGGGTGGAGGAAAAAAATAGCGAAGGTGCTATCCCGTCAAAGATTGTCGATGAGCGCGAAGGGCAGTTCTATCTCAGCGTTGGCGGTGCGGTATGAAGACGCTGATTGCTACTGTTCCGCGGCGTATCGCTGTTTCCATGGTGGTATGGGTGATGGCGGCAGGATTGATTGGGATGCTTACGATTCAGATGGGGTCGACGCGCCTGGTTTCACTTGATACCGGAGATTGGATGAAACGACTAGTATTGATACCTGGATTGTTGGCGTTCGTTGCGCTGCTCTTGATGACAGCAACGACACGCTCAGTTGATGCAGCGCCCATGACCAAAGCGAATGTCGCGGCTGCCGTAGATACCCCGGGTGCGCCTTTTACGGCTCAGATCGTTGGTCTGATTTGGTTGAATCCGTTACAGCGTAAGGATTATCCGACCGAGTGGCAGACGTTGTGGGCGCAGGGATTGGCGCAGCCGAATAAGAGCGACGACATGGTTCGAACCGATCCGAAATCATTTAAGACACTACAATCGATCGGTGCATTGGTTTATGGGAATAGAGGAACCGAAACATTCAAGGGGTTTTATGAGAAGTATGTGGACGAGTTTCCTCGCTTGATGCGGACGCGTTATGCAACGAATGCCAAGTACTTTTATACGGTAAAGCCGGAGGACACCAAGGCGTGGCGAGAGCTGGCCGGAATCCATGTCGAACTTGCGATTCCTTCGCGCCTTGACGCGATAACTGCAAGAGATTACTTGGCAAACTCGATCCGAGAGACATTTTTGATCGGCAATCCGAATTTCAAAACTGTCTGGAGTCGAGACACTCCGCCGGACGTGCACGTCACGCAGGGCGGTGCAAACGCCGGCTTCACGTCGTTGAACGACGAACTAGCATACCTCGAAGCCAATCCCGACAAGAGCGTCTGGGTGATGAACTGGGACGCGCCGAGCTTCCCTCCGAAAGATGGTCAGATCAACGAGAATCTCGTGGCACTGTTTCTCGCTGGCCCGAACTTCAACACCGAGCGTGAGCCGCTTGCATGGATCGGGAAAGCGGCGACCGGCAACACACAAGACTTTACGCCGAAGGTTGGTGCGCCACGAACCGTGCAAGCATGGAAAGCCACGATCGAGCACGCTGCCAAAAATGCCGGTATCAGTGCTGCTGACCTCCAGTACGTCGTTCACGATGCCGGGAAAGGCGGCGACGCAGCGTCAGCGCGGTTGGCCGCGCTTTCGCAATCGTTGACGGAGACGCTGCCCGAATATGACTACATGAAACAGACGTTCAATACCGCGGCGTTGCTCGGCGATATGGGAACGGGCAGTGCGCTGACCGATGTTGTCTTGGCGATCGGCCGCATCAATCACTTCGGTGGCAATGCGCTCGTTGCCGGCACAACGGATGCTCAGCATCCGGTTGCCGTTGTCGTTCGACCTCCGTCGAAACTTACCGCAATCGATCCGACCAAGGACTGGTTCCGCGCACGTGGTGAAAACAATGCCTATCTGCCGTGGTGGGGGCGTCGGCATGATACCGATTACGGGATGCAGGGGTATTCATGGTAATCCAGCTCGCGAGAAGCACGTATGCGCGGAATCATTCGAGTCGGTGACGTCCACAGTCACGGCGGAGTCGTTCAAACTGGTGCGCCCAACAGCGAGGTCATGGGGCGCGCCGTGGGGCGCATTGGTGATCACTGCACTTGTCCAATGCACGGCGACGTCGTGATTGTGGAGGGCGATCAGGAGTTCAAGGTCGAAGGGGCTGACGCTGCGTTTCACGGTCATAAAACGTCGTGCGGCGCGGTGCTGATTTCATCAATCGTGACCTCAGGTCGCTCTTGAGCCGGATGTGACGCCGCATTTCCGGTTTCCTCGAGTTCCGCGGAACTAGGTTGTTCGATTCTCCCCTCCGCCGAGGGCACGGAACGCGCATTGGCGACGCAAAGACTGTCTGGCACGAGGCAGATATCGGTACAGGCAAATGATGCGACGGATAGGAATGCCCGCACTGGTAGGAATTGCTGCCTTCGCCCTTGCTGCGGCATGCTCAGCTACGACCGCAGAGTCTGAGCGCCCCGCTTTTGCGCTCGCATCGTCGGCGCCAGTCCAGGAGAAGCCGTTTCTCGCACAGGTCGTCGGTCTGGAATGGCTCAATCCATTGCAGCGTCGTGACTATCCGACGGAATGGCAATTGCTGTGGACCATGGGGCTCGTCAAGCCGAACAAGAACGACGACATGGTTAGAACAGACCCCCAGAGCTTTTCATCGGTTAAACCTGTCGCTATTGTCGCGGATGGCAACGGTGGCGATGAATCCTTGAAGGGATTTTATAGGAAATACATCAGTACTCTCCTCGTTCTGCTTCACGATAAATACGCGATGAATGGCCATTATTTTTATACGGTCCAACCATCTGACAAGCAGCACTGGCGGGAGTTGGCGGGCATTCGGGTTGAACTCGCCATTCCCTCGCGACTGTCACCGCAGGATGCCCGCTCGCGTCTTGGCAACGAGATGATCACGGCCTTTTCAATTGGGAGCAAATCTTTCCCCGATCTATGGAGTAAAGATACGCCGCCCGATATTCAGATCCACGTCGGCGGCGCAAACGCGGGTTTCACGTCACTGAACGCCGCGCTCGATTATCTACAAGCGCACCCGCAGGAAAGCGTGTGGGTGATGAACTGGGACGCGCCGAGCTTTCCGCCCAAAGACGAGCAGATGAACGAGAACCTTACGGTGCTGTTCCTCGCGGGCCCGGATCTGAAGACCGCGCGCGAGCCGCTCGCATGGATCGGCAAGGCTGCGACGGGCAAGGTGAGTGACTACGAGGCGAAGGTCGGCACCACGCGTGCGGTCCAGGCGTGGAAAGCGACGATCACGCAAGCAGCTCAAAACGCAAACGTCGACCCTGCGACTATCCAGTTCGTCGTGCACGACGCAGGCAAGGGCAGCGACGCGGCGTCGACGCGTCTTGCCTCGCTGTCGCAGACGCTCACGGAAACCTTGCCGGAATTCGATTACACGAAGCAGGTCTTCAACACGCCGGCGCTGCTTGGTGACATGGGCGCGGGAACAGCGCTGACGGACATCGCACTCGCGATCGGCCGGATCAACCATTTCGGTGGCAATGCACTGGTCGCTGGCACAACGGACGCCGGCCACCCGACAGCCGTCGTCGTGTTGCCGCCGTCGAAGCTCACACCAATCAACCAGAACGGGGACTGGTTCCGCGCACGCGGAGAAGACAATGCGTATCTGCCATGGTGGGGACGTCGTCACGACACGAACTACGGCATCCAGGGTTACTCGTACTGAGGAGCATTCATGCGCGGCATTATTAGGGTAGGGGACGTGCATAGCCACGGCGGTCGTGTAGAGACCGGCGCCCCGAACAGTGAAGTCATGGGGCGCGCGGTCGCCCGTCAGGGCGATCGCTGCACGTGCCCGCTGCATGGCGAGGTGGTGATCATCGATGGCGAGGCCGGTTTCGATGTGGAGGGCGCACCTGCGTCGTTCGATGGTCATAAAACCTCGTGCGGCGCGGTGCTCATATCGTCAGTCGCCACCTCCGGTCTTTCCTGATCCGGGTGTGATGACGCATTCCAATTCCCTGGATCAGGCAGCCAGCAGGATGCGGGCGTTTCCGGTGTTTGGCAACAACCCGCCGCTGCCCGCCACCACCTTCACCCCCGCCCGACACTCGGCCGCTTCGGATCGTACGTCCACCCCGGCACGAGATAGCGCATCGCGACCGCATCGTCGCGCGCTGTACCGCCAACCTGCCGATAAAGCGCATGCGCGGCCTCGACCTGCGCCATGTCGAGCTCGATCCCGAGCCCCGGCCGCTCCGGCACGGCCACCTGGCCGCCGACGATCTTCAGCGGCTCGCGCGTGAGCCGCGAGTCGCCGTCCTGCCAGATCCAGTGCGTGTCGATCGCGGTGATCGTGCCGGGCGCGGCCGCTGCAGCATGCGTGAACATCGCGAGCGACACGTCGAAGTGGTTGTTCGAATGCGAGCCCCACGTGAGCCCCCAGTCCCGGCACAGCTGCGCGAGCCGCACCGAGCCCTGCATCGTCCAGAAATGCGGGTCGGCGAGCGGGATGTCGACCGCCTGCAGCCGCACCGCATGATCCATCTGCCGCCAGTCGGTCGCGATCATGTTGGTCGCGGTCGGGATTCCGGTCGCGCGGCGGAATTCGGCCATCACCTCGCGGCCCGAATAGCCGCCTTCCGGCCCGCACGGATCTTCCGCATACGCGAGCAGGTGGCCTTGCCCGCGGCACAGCGCGACGGCTTCGTCGAGCGACCACGCGCCGTTCGGGTCGAGCGTCGCGCGCGCGTCGGGGAAGCGCGCCTTGATCGCGGCGATCGCTTCCATCTCGTCTGCGCCGGCCATCACGCCGCCCTTCAGCTTGAAATCGGCGAAGCCGTAGCGATCGACCGCGGCTTCGGCCTGCCGCGCGATCGCGGCCGGCGTGAGCGCTTCCTCGTTGCGCAGCCGGAACCATGCATCCGACGCGTGCGTCTCGTCGCGATACGGCAGGTCGGTGCGGCCCCGGTCGCCGATGTAGAACAGGTACGCGAGCATCGGCACCGCGTCGCGCTGCTGGCCTTCGCCGAGCAGCGCCGCAACCGGCACGTCGAGATGCTGGCCGAGCAGGTCGAGCAGCGCGGCCTCGATCGCGGTGATCACGTTGTCGAGCCGCAGGTTGATCTCGTGGGGCTGCCGCAGCACCGCGGCTTCGCCGGCCGACGTCACCTCGTGCCGGATCGTGCGGCCCGCACCCGGGCCCGCGCCGGACAGCGCCGCGCGCACCGCGTTGAGCGTCGCCTGGTAGCGTCCGATCGACTGACCGACCACGAGATCCGTCATGCGTTCGAGCGCGTGGCGGATGCCTTCGCCGCCCGGCACTTCGCCGACGCCCGTGTGTCCGCTGCTGTCGTCGAGGATCACGAGGTTGCGCGTGAAGTACGGCGCGTGCGCGCCGCACAGGTTGAGCAGCATGCTGTCGCGGCCGGCGACGGGAATCACCTGCATGCGCGTGACGTGCGGGGTGCCGGCACGGCGGGATTCGGACATCGGTTCGCTCCTGGTTCCGGTGGTGCACGGGCCGCCGGCCGCGCCGGCGCGGCCCGCGCGGTTCATTGAAGCTCGACGCGGCGGATCTCGCCGACGACGAACAGGTAGCAGATCACGGCGACGAGCGCGTGCGCGACGACATAGACCAGCGCGCCGTTGAACGAGCCGCTGCGGTCGACGATGTAGCCGATCGCGATCGGCGTCGTGATGCTGGAGAGGTTGCCGCACGTGTTGAGCAGCGCGCCGCTCAAGCCCGCGATCTGGCGCGGCGCGGTGTCGGCGTTGACGGCCCAGCCGAGCGCGCCGAGCCCCTTGCCGAAGAACGACAGCGCCATGAACAGCACGACGAGCACGTGCGAATCGGTGTAGTTGCAGACGATCATCGACATCGACAGCAGCATGCCGAACACGATCGGCACCTTGCGCGCGACCGACAGCGAGCGGCCCTGCTTGAGCAGCCCGTCGGACACGACGCCGCCGAGAATCCCGCCGAGGAAACCGCACACGGCCGGGATCGACGCGACGAGCCCCGCGTTGAGGATCGACATCCCGCGCGCCTGCACGAGATAGACGGGAAACCACGTGATGAAGAAATAGGTGAGCGCATTGATGCAGTACTGCGCGACGTACACGCCGATCAGCATCCGGCTCTTCAGCAGCGCCTTCACGTGGCGCATCGACGGGCCGCCGTCGCGGCCGCCGCTCGCCTGGTCGATGTTGACGAGCGCGCCGCCCTCGGCGAGGTAGTCGAGTTCCGCGCGGTTGATGGTCGGGTGGTCCTTCGGGTCATACATCGTGCGGTTCCACACCAGCACGAACGCGAAGCCGAGCACGCCCATCACCGCGAACACCGACTGCCAGCCGAACGCGTGCACGAGCCAGCCCATCAGCGGCGCGAACACGACAGTCGCCGCGTACTGCGCGGCGTTGAAGATCGCCGACGCGGTGCCGCGCTCGGGGGCAGGGAACCACGCGGACACGATCCGGCTGTTGGCCGGGAACGACGGCGCCTCGGCCGCGCCGACCAGGAAGCGCAGCCCGAACAGCAGCGCGAACGCGGCCGCGCCGCCGAAGAAGCCGATCCCGCCTTGCAGCAGCGTGAACAGCGACCAGAAGAAGATGCTGAATGCGTAGACGATGCGCGATCCGTAACGGTCGAGCAGCCAGCCGCCCGGCAGTTGCGCGATCACGTACGACCAGCCGAACGCGGAAAAGATGAAGCCCATCTGCACGTGGCTCAGGTGCAGCGCGCGGGCGAGGCTCGGGCCCGCGATCGCGATCGCCGCGCGATCCGCGTAGTTGATCGTCGTGACCGCGAACAGGACGGCCAGCACCAGCCAGCGCACGCGGGAGCGCCGGGCCGTTGCCGATGCGGACGCCGGCAGCGCTTGAAGCGGATTCATGACTTGTCTCCTCCGAAGGGCGGAAGGTGCCGTCGTGCGGCTGGCGCGTCGGTTGCGCGCATGTTGTGTATTGATGCCGCCGGCGGAGGCCGGGCACCGGACGCCCGGGGCGGGCAGGGCGTCCCGGCCATTCTGTCACGTCGATATTTGCGCTTTCATGCCAATTGCTGACTTGATCGATTCAGCAATTGAATCGATCGGTCGGACGATCGCTCAGCCACCTGTGTCGTCCGCGGCGGTGCCGTGATGGCGCGCCACGTGCTGCGCGAGAAACTCGACGGCCGCGCGCACGCCGGGCAACTGGCCGCGCCGGTGCGGCATCAGCAGCGTCGTCATGACGGTGCCGGCGCGCCAGCCGGGCAATACGCGCACGAGGGCACCGGACGCGAGCGCGGCGCCGGCGATCCAGTCGGGCAGGCACGCGATGCCGAGGCCGGCTGTCGCCGCGTGCAGCAGCAGCGTCGATTCGTCGGCCTGCAGGCGCAGGCGCGGCATCACGTCGACGGTGTCGCCGCCGCGTTGCAGCCGCCACGGCTGCTGGCCCGGTTGCAGCCCGTCATGCTGCGCGAGATTGGCCGGCGCGTCCGGCGCGCCGGCGCGCGCGAGATAGGCCGGTGACGCCACGGCGATGATCGGCGATGCCGCGAGCGGCCGTTGCACGAGCGCGGAATCGGGCAGCGGCGCGAAATGGCTGCGCACCGCGATGTCGAAGCCTTCCTGCGCGATGTCGACGAGGCGGTCGCTCGCGTGAATCTGCAGCAGCAGCTTCGGGTGCGCGATCGCCAGCGCCGGCAGGCAGGGCGCGAGGATGTGCTGCGCGACCGGCACCGAGCTCGTGATCCGCACGACGCCGGCAGGCTCGGCGGCTTGCCGCAGCACCGCGTCGCGCGCGCTTTCGGCCTCGATCACGGCCGCGCGGGCATGTTCGAAGAATTCGGTGCCGACCGGCGTGAGCCGGAAGCTGCGCGACGTGCGATGCACGAGCCGCGCGCCGAGCGTGCGCTCGAGCTCGGCAACGCGTTTGCTGACCGTCGATTTCGGCAGGTCGAGCCGGCGCGCGGCGGCCGACATGCTGCCGGCGTCGACCGCCTGCACGAACAGGTAGAGATCGTTCAGATTCATTTCCAGCGTCCACATGGAGAAACGACGGGTTTCGATTTTAGCGGCTACTGCGTCATCGTTCTCCGTGGGAGCATGGTCGCTCGTTCAACTTCTGCGGAATCTCCCGATGTCTCCCATCCTTCTCTACGGCATTCCAGCCGGCTGCTCGTTCGGCTCGATCGTTGCGCTCGAATGGACCGGCCGCCCGTACCGGCTGTCGCGCATCACGATGCCGGGCGCCGTGACGAGCGACGCGTTCCTCGCGCTGAACCCCGTCGCCGAGACCCCGGCGTTCGTGACCGCGAACGGCGACGTGTTGACCGAAAGCCTGGCGATCCTCGGCCACATCGGCGCGCAGGCGCTCGACAGCGGCCTCGCGTTCCGACAGGGCAGCGCGGATTTCGACCGGCTGAACCGGATGCTGGCTTGGCTGAACACGACGTTCTTCAACGCGTTCGGTGCGCTCTGGTACGTGTACGAACACGACACCGCAGGCGCCGAGAAAGCGGCGTTGCAGGCGTACGGCCGCGGCAAGGTGCTGAAGGCACACCGGCAGCTCGAGGCGATGCTCGGGCGCGGTGATGGCCCGTGGCTGCTGGGCGCACGCCGCACGCTGGCCGACGCGTACTTCACGGGAATCGCGCGCTGGGCCGACTATCACGCAGTGTTCGAGCCCGAAGCGTTCCCGCGCATCGCCGCACTGCGTGCGCGGCTCGCCGACGATGCAGGCGTGCGGTTCGCGCAGGCGATCGAGGAAAACCTGCCGCTGCCGGCGTCGTTGGCGTTCGACGGGCATGTGTCGCTTGACGACGCGCTGGCAAGCGCACGCGGCATCGCGATGCCGGCCAGGGCGATCTGACCGGCGTCGTGATCGCCCGAAGGATGGAATGCGTCGACAACAATTTTTACCCGGATAATATTGACATCCAATTAATACCCGGATAAAAATAGCGCCATTCCGATTCCAGCCCGCGGGTGACCACGATGACCTCTTCCACGCTCCTTCCTTCCTACACGGCCTTCGACGGCCACCGGCGGCTCGCGTCGGGCCCGCTCGCGACGGTCGCGCTCGCGGTCCGGCAGGCGGCCGGCGACGCGATGCCCGGCACGATCCTGATCTTCGACGACGCGACCGGCCGCTCGATCGACCTCGACCTGCGCGGCACGGCGGCCGACATCCGCGCACGCTATGCGGCGCCGTCGGGCGACGCATCCGGCAGTTCCGACGAGCCGGCAGGCGCGGGCGCGGGCGAGCAGCGCGGCCGCGGCCGGCCGAAGCTCGGCGTCGTGTCGCGCGAGGTCACGCTGCTGCCGCGTCACTGGGAATGGCTGGCCACGCAGCCCGGCGGCGCGTCGGTCGCGTTGCGCAAGCTCGTCGAGGACGCACGGCGCACCCACGCGGAAGCCGACCGACGACGCAACGCGCAGGCGCGCGCGTATCACTTCATGTCGGCGATGGCGGGCGACCTGCCCGGTTTCGAGGAGGCCGTGCGCGCGCTGTATGCGAACGACCTGACACGCGTCGCCGAGCTGATCGCCGGTTGGCCGGACGACGTGCGCGACCATGCGCTCGCACTGGCGCGCGGCGAGCTGCCGCCGTCCACCGAAGATTGCTGACAGGAGCAACGGACTTCATGACCGCATTCGATCTGAACCGCGGCGCGATCGCGCCGGTCGCTGACGAGGTCGATCTCGTCGACCTGCGCGTGAGCGGCGCGATCCCGCACGAACTCGCCGGCACGTTGCTGCGCAACGGTCCGAATCCGCCGGGCGGCCGCTTCGAAGGGAGCGACGTGCTGTCGTGGTGGCCGGAAGCCGCGATGCTGCACGCGATCGCATTCGACGACGGCCGCGCGACCGGCTACCGGAACCGCTGGGCGCGCACGCAGCGCTGGGCGGCCGTGCATGCGCCTGAAGAAGCATCGCAACTGCCCGACACCAATCCGAACGTGAACGTGCTGCAGCATGCCGGCGAGTTGCTCGCGCTGTCGGAGGGCGGCGCACCGTTCGCGATCACGGCCACGCTCGATTCGCTCGGCGCGCCGGCGCGGCACGCAGGCCTCGGCGGCGGGATGACCGCGCATCCGAAGGTCGATCCGGTGACCGGCGAGCTGATCGCGTTCCGCGCGGACTGGCGCGCGCCATGGCTGCGCTATGGCGTGGCCGATGCGCAGGGCGTGCAGCGCGTCGATCTCGAGATCGCGCTGAACGCGCCGTCGATGATGCACGACCTCGCGATCACCGAAACCCGCAGCCTGCTGCTCGACCTGAACGTCGGCTACGACTTCTCGCTGCTGAAGCAGGGCCACCGGATGCCGCTGCGCTGGCACGACGACCGGCCCGCGCGCATCGGCGTGATCCCGCGCCACGGCGGCGCGGTGCGGTGGTTCGACGTCGAGCCGTGCTTCATCCTGCACGTCGTGAACGCATATGACTGCGACGCGTCGTGCATCGTGCTCGATGCGGTGCGCTATCCGTCGTACCTGCGGCTCGACGCGGGCACGGGCCGCTTCGCCGACAATCCGGTCGGCGAGCTGTGGCGCTACGTGATCGATACGGCGAACGGGCTGATCGACGAAGGGCCGCTCGCCGACGGCGGCATCGAGATGCCGCGCATCAACGAAAGCCGGACGGGGCGCCGCTACCGCTACCTGTATGCGCTCGAGCAGCCGAACCCGGTGGAAATGCGCGGCGTGATGCGTTTCGATCACGCGAGCGGCACGACGACGCGCTACGCGGTGCCGCCCGGCGACCAGAACAGCGAGCCGGTGTTCGTGCCGCGCCCGGGCGGTGCGGACGAGGACGACGGCTGGCTGCTGGTGATGGTCTACCGCGCGGCGACCGATACGAGCGACGTCGTGATCCTCGATGCGCGCGCGATCGACGCGGGGCCGGTCGCCACCGTGCACCTGCCGCGCCGCGTGCCGGCCGGATTCCACGGCGCGTGGGTGCCGCGCGAACGTTGAACGTGAGCGGCGGCGCGCGTCACTGCGCGCGCAGCGCGTCGACGATCTTCAGCCGCGCGGCGCGCATCGCCGGCAGGAACCCGCCGACGAGCCCCATCACCAGCGAGAACAGCAGCGTCTTCACGACGATCGCGGGCGTCAGCACGAAGCGGAACGACAGGTCCGCGAAGGTCTGGAAGTTGGTCGTCGAAAACGACGCGAACTGCATCAGCGACGCGCATGCGAGCCCCGCGACGCCGCCGACGAAGCCGAGCAGCAGCGCTTCCAGCAGGAACGCGGCGAGCACGTTCGTGCGCTTGAAGCCGAGCGCGCGCAGCGTGCCGATCTCGGCGACGCGGTTCGCGACCGACGCATACATCGTGATCATCGCGCCGATCATCGCGGCGATCGAGAAGATCGTCGACAGCGTGATGCCGAGGATGTTGATGAACGTCGACAGCGCCTTCGACTGGTCGCCGTAGAAGGTCTGTTCGCGTTTCGCCTCGTCGGTGAGCCGCGGGTCGACGTCGATGTCGGCCTTGAAGCGCGCGAAGCCGTCGGCGCTCGGGATGCGCAGCACCATCGACGAATAGCTGGTGCGCCGGAATGACTGCATCAGCTGGTCGACGTCGCCCCAGATCTCCGAATCGAAGCCGCTGCCGCCCGCGTCGAAGATGCCGACGATGGTCCAGTCGCGCTGCGCGAAATGCAGGCTGTCGCCGAGCTGCGTGCCGCTGAACCCTTTCGCGATCGCGCTGCCGACGATGATTTCCGACGAGCCGGGCGCGAACATGCGACCGGCGACGAGCTTCACGTGCGGGCGCAGCGCGAGGCCGGACGGTGACACGCCGCGGATCACGACATTCGACGGCTTGCCGGTCGACGTCTTCACGAGCGAGATCAGCACGACCGCTTCCTTCGATACGAGCGGCCGGCCGTCGGGGCCGAGCGCGACGGCCGGGTGCATTTCGAGCGCATTGGCCTGCTGGTGGTCGATCGAGCTCTGGATCTCGGTTTCGGCGCCCTTGCGGATCACCACCGCGTTGTCGGGTTCGCCGGTCGACACGAGCGTCTTCGTGAGCCCCGCGTCGAGCATTTGCACGGTCGCGAACACGAAGATCACGAGCGCCATCCCGCCGGCGGTCAGCGCGGTGGTGAGCCGCCGGGTCCACAGGTTGCGCGCGATGTAGTTGAGCGGGATCGCCATGCGCCAACCTAACCGATTGCCCTGAGGCCTTCGACCACGCGCACGCGCGCCGCCTGCCACGCCGGCACGATCGCCGCCGCGAAGCCGACCGCGACCGAGCACACGGCCTGCAGCACGACCGTTTCGGTCGACACCTTGAACACCGGGAAGATGCCGCCGGCCGCCTGCTTGAACAGGCTCGCGGCGGGCGGCGTCGCGAGGATCCCGAGCCCGCCGCCGGCCACCGCGATCACGACCGATTCGCCGAACACGATCAGCGCGAGGAAGCCGGGGCCGAAGCCGAGCGCCTTCAGCGTCGCGTATTCGGCCGTGCGCTCTCGCGCGCTCATCGCCATCGCGTTGGCCATCACGGCCATGATGATCAGGATCACCACGTAGGACACGACGCGGATCGCCGCGATGATCTGGTTCGACATCGCGACGAAGCCGAGCTGGAACGCCTGCTCGGTCTCGGTCAGCGTCTCGGCGAGCGAGTTCTTGAACACTGCGTCGACGTTGCGCGCGATCGACGCGCCGTCGTCGGGGTTCGCGACGCCGAGCACGAATACGCCGACCTGGTCGGCCTGCTTCGGCGTGCGCTGGCGCACCGTCTCGTTCAGGTATTCCCAGTGGAACACCAGCTGCCGCGTGATCGTCGAGTCGTCACGGCCGTCCAGGATGCCGCGCACGACGAAATCCCACGTGCCCGGGTAGATCGTGCCCTTCAGCGGGATCACGTCGCCGATCCTGAAGCCGAATTGCGTCGCGAGCTGGCGGCCGACGAGGCAGCCGCGGCGGTCGCGATCGTAGTCGGCGCGCTGCTGTGCCGGGATGATGAATTCCGGGTACAGGTCGAGATAGTTGTCCGATACGGCGAAGCTCGCGAAGAAGTTCTTCGGGTCGCGATAGATGCCGCCGAACCAGTTCGAGCGGACCACGGCCGTCACGCCTTCGACGCCGCGGATCCGGTTCTCGTAGCTGACGGGCAGCGGAAACACGAGCGAGATCGCGTTGCGCGTGACGAGCCGCCCGCTGGATGCGGCGGCCGCGCCCGCATACCACGCGTCGACCACGGTATGCAGCAGCCCGAACGCGAGCACGGCGATCGTGAGCCCGAGCACGGTCAGCAGCGTGCGCAGCCGGTGCCGCAGCGCATTGCGCGCGATCAGCTTCAGCACATACATCGCGCGCGCTCCCGCAGCCGGTCAGCCGGCGTGCCCATCGATCAGCTCCCCTTTTTCCAGATGGACGAGCGAGCGTGCGGCGCCGGCCGCGTGCGCGTCGTGCGTCACCATGATGATCGTCTTGCCGAGCTCGGCGTTCATCCGCTGCAGCATCGCGAGCACGTCGGTGGCCGATGCGCGGTCGAGGTCGCCGGTCGGCTCGTCGGCGACGATCAGCACGGGATCGGTGATCAGCGCGCGCGCGATCGCGACGCGCTGCTGCTGGCCGCCCGACAGTTCCGACGGGTAATGGCTCGTCCGGTCGCCGAGGTTCACCATGTCGAGCACGAGTTCGACGCGTTCGCGCCGCTCGCGGCGCGACAGGTGCGTGAGCATCAGCGGCAGCTCGACGTTCTCGAACGCGGTGAGCACGGGCATCAGGTTGTAGAACTGGAAGATGAAGCCGACGTTCGCCGCGCGCCATTCGGCCAGTTGCGCCTCGGCGAGCCGGGAGATGTCGAGGCCGCCCACGCGCAGCTCGCCGCTGTCGGGCCGGTCGATGCCGGCCACCAGGTTCAGCAGCGTGCTCTTGCCGGAGCCTGACGGCCCCATCAGCGCGACGAAGTCGCCTTCGCCGATGTCGAGCGTGATGTCGGTCAGCACCGGCACGATCTGGTTGCCGCGCCGGTACGACTTCGCGACGTGGCTGAGCTCGACGAGGGGTGGCGGGGCGTCGTTCACGCGCGCTACTTCTTCGCGACGGTCACTTTCGCGCCGTCCTTCAGCTTCGCGCCCGGCGCGAGCACGACCGTGTCGCCGGGGGGCACGCCGCGCACCGCGACGAGCTCGCCGATTCGCACGCCCTTCGTCACGGCTACCGCATGCACGACGTCGTCCTTCACGACGAACACCGCCGGCCGGCCATCGCGTTCGACCACGGCGCTCGCCTGCACGGCCGTCACCGGCTGCCGGTCCTGCGCGGTCGCCGGCTTCGACAGGAAGGCGATCTTCGCGCTCATGTCGGGCAACACGCGCTCGTCGCGGTCGACGAAGCGCACCTTCACGAGCACGGTGGCCTTCGAGCGGTCGACGGTCGGCACGATGCGCGACACGCGGCCGGCGAAGCGCATGTCGGGCAGCGCGTCGAGCTGGATCTCGCACGGCTGCTCGGCGCGGATCTTCGCGATGTTCGATTCGGCGACGTCGGCCTCGACCTCCAGCGTCTTCATGTCGGCGATCGTCACGACCGCGCCCTTGCTGTCCGACGCGGACGAGAACGGCGTGATGTTGTCGCCGACGTTCGCGTGCTTGGCGAGCACGATGCCGTCGAATGGCGCGCGGATCACCGTCTGGTCGACCGCCACCTGCGCGGCCTGCGCGTTCGCCTCGGCCGATACGATCGCGGCCTGGTCGCTGTTGAGCGTCGCGCGCGCCTTGTTCACGCGGGCCGTGTCGGTGTCGAGCTGCGCGGCCGGCACCGCGCCTTTCGGCGCGAGCGCGGCGGTGCGGCGCAGCGCGATCTCGGCGTCCTTCAGCTCGGCCTGCGCGACACCGAGGTTCGCACGGGACACCTGCACCTGCGCGCGTGCCTGCGCGAGCGACGCTTGCACGTCGTTGCTTTCGAGCCGCGCGATGATCTCGTCCTGCTTCACGCGCGTGCCTTCGAGCACGCCGAGCCACTCGACGCGCCCCTGGCCCTTCGACGCGACCGCGGCCTTGCGCTGCGGCACGACGTAGCCGGTCGCATTGAGCTGCGTGTCGTTCTGGTACGGGTAGGCGGACGTGACGGACGTGGTGTCGACGGTCGGCCGGCCGGTGAGCGCGAGGCCGGCGCCGATCGCGCCGATGACCACCACGGCGGCCACCGCATAGCGGAGCCACCGGCGGCGACGCGGCGCCGGTGCGAGCGGACGCCGGTCGATCTTCAGTTTGTCCAGGTTGTGATCGGGCAATTTGAGCGCCTCGAGACGGCGGCGGTCTGACGACCGGCCGCGATCCGGTTTCCGGGGAAAGGGACGGATGGACGCCAGTATAAGCGTCGCCCCGACGGTTCGCGAGCCGGTTTGCAGCGCCGCCGCGGCCGCCGGCGGACGGTCGCCGACCCGGGATACGGGTGCGCCCCCGGGGAAACCCGAGGGGCGCAAGCAACGTGTCAACTTTCCGCAAACACGGTGCGTTATGGAACCAGTGCGTCAGGTTTTGTCGCGACGGCACGGCAAATGCCGGCCTCTCGGCCTGGGGCTCCGATGCGAATGCCTCGCATCTTTACTTACCGGTACGTTTGATTTTTTCTCCGCTAAAGGAAGAACAATGAAGAAGACGCTCGCTTCGATCATCGCCGCAGCATTCGCACTCGCATCGGTTTCGGCATTCGCACAGGATGCGTCGGCACCGGCAGCCGACACGTCGGCCGCTGCACCGGCCAAGAAGGATCACAGCAAGCCGAAGCACCAGCTGAAGCACCACGGCTCGAAGAAAGGCCAGGCGAAGGCCGCAGCCGCATCGGCCGCCGGCACGAACGACGCAGGCGCGCAGAACTAAGAAGCGCGTTGCGCCGGGGCCGGCAGCGCCGGCCGCCAGTCGCGAGACCCCGCATGTTCAGGCATGCGGGGTTTTGTTTTTTCAGGCCTCGTGTTGTTCAGCGGCCGGCGGCGGCGCGCGCATCGCGTCGACCACCGTACGCATGCGCCGCCAGTGCGAGCCTTCCCAGAACACGCGCCGGCACACGTCGCACGCGGCGAAGCGCAGGTGCCGTTGCCGGACGCCGGCCGGCACGCGCGGCGCGGCGGCGGCCGCGTCGAGCGGATGCAGCGGCGCATTGCAGCGCAGGCACAGCCGGAACGGCCGCATGTGCGGCGCGAGGTCGAGCCGCTCGAACAGTTCGCGCAGCTGGTCGGCCGGCTGCACCGCGTGCAGGTAGCAGCCGCGCGCGACCGCGCGCCGCTTGAGCAGCTCGCGGTCGCGGGTCAGCACGATCCGGCCCTCTCGCGCGGCGAGCGCCGCGAGCTCGTCGTCGCGGTAATGGTTGTCGTAGCAGGTGTCGAAGCCCGCGAGGCGCAGCAGTTGCGCGAGGCCGCCGAGATGCGCGTCGGCGACGAAGCACCATTGCGCCGGTGGCGGCGCGGTGGCTCCGTTCACGGTGGCCGACTGCGCGCGCTCCGGAAAGGCTTCGACCCGGTCGCCGTCGTCGAGCGGCCGGTCGAGCGCGGCCGGCGCGTCGTTCACGCACAGCCGGCCGATTTCGGTATGCGGGACGCCGAGCGCCTCGATCGCGTGCTTCACCGTCGCATCGCGCGCGCATGCGTGCCCGAACGCGCGGTCGCGCTGCGCGCGCGGGAGAAAGGCGTTCAGTTCGTCGTGGAAGCGGAAGGTCGCGGTCGCCATGCGGGCAGTATGGCACCGTGCTTGGCCGGCCGCGTGCCCTGCAGGCGCCACGCATCTGTGTTTAACTCCCCGCTTCACGGAGCGAAGGAGCGGAAAATGGATCTCGGATTTATCGGGCTGGGTGAAATGGGGCAGGCAATCGCGACGAACCTGCTGAAGGCCGGGCACACGGTGCGGGTCTGGAACCGGTCGCGCGAGCGCGCCGAGCCGCTCGCGGCCGTCGGCGCGCAGATCGTCGACACGCCGGCCGACGCGTTTCGCGGCGACGCGGTGTTTTCGATGCTGGCCGACGACGCCGCGGCACGCGCGATCTTCGACGACGCACTGCTCGCCCAGGCGCCGCGCGGCCTGATCCACGTCAACATGGCGACGGTGTCGGTCGCGCTGGCCGAATCGCTCGCGCATGCGCATGCATCGCGCGGCATCCATTATGTCGCCGCGCCGGTGATGGGCCGGCCGGACGTGGCAGCCGCCGCGCGCCTCACGATCATGGCGGGTGGCCCGGCCGAGGCGATCGACCGCGTGCAGCCGCTGTTCGACGCGATCGGCCAGAAGACCTGGCGGTTCGGTTCGCTGCCGCAGCACGCGAACGTCGCGAAGATCGCCGCGAACTTCACGCTCGCATCGGCGATCGAGACGCTCGGCGAGGCCTCTGCATTGCTCGGCGCGCACGGCGTCGCGATGCGCGATTTCCTCGACGTGATCACCGGCAGCGTGTTTCCGGGCCCCGTCTACGAGGGCTACGGCTCGATGATTGCCGAGCGGCGCTACGAGCCCGCGCGCTTCAAGGCGCGCCTCGGGTTGAAGGACGTTCGCCTGGCGCTGGAAGCCGGCGACGCCGTGTCGGTGCCGCTGCCGGTGGCAAGCGTCGTGCGCGACAACCTGCTCGACGCGCTGGCGCACGGCGGCGGCGAGCAGGATTTCGCGGTGCTCGGCGAAGTCGCGCTGCGCCGCGCGGGCCGCTGATCCGTCGCGCGACAGAAGTCCGGCGCACCGGCATAATCGACGTTTCGTTTTCCCTTACATCGACGCAGAGGCGGGCATGAACTTGCATACGTGGTGGCTTTTCGTGGCGACGGTGTTCGTCGTGTCGGCGATTCCGGGCCCGAACATGCTGCTGGTGATGACGCACGGCGCGCGGCACGGGTTGCGGCGCTCGGCGTGGACGATGGCCGGCTGCCTCACCGCGCTGGTGCTGATGCTGTCGGTGTCGGCGGCGGGTCTCGGCGCGGTGCTCGAAGCCTGGCCGGCGATGTTCAACACGTTGCGCTTTGCGGGTGCGGCCTACCTGATCTACCTCGGTGTGAAGGCGTGGCGCGCACGCGTGGACGACGAGCAACCTGCCGCCGACGTCGAGACCGTGTCGCGCCAGGGCGCGCCGGCATCGCGCGGGACGCTGTTCCGCAACGGCTTCCTGGTCGCGGGCAGCAACCCGAAGGCGATCCTGTTCGCGGCCGCGCTGCTGCCGCAGTTCATCAACGCCGCCGAGCCGACGCTGCCGCAGTTCGGCGTCCTCGTCGTCACGTTCGCGGTGATCGAGGTGAGCTGGTATCTCGTCTACGCATCGTTCGGCACGCGCATCGGCGCGACGTTGAAGAGCCAGAGCGTGGCGAAGATCTTCAACCGGCTGACGGGCGGCTTGTTCGTCGGCTTCGGCGCGATGATGGCGCTGGTTCGTCACTGATGTTGAACTGACGCTGCTGCGCAGAACGCCCCGTCCCTCGCAAGCGGGCGGGGCGTTCTGCTTTTCGGGCCTCCGTCACGCGCTCGCTCATGCACGTGGGCGCGTCAATGCCGCTGCGCCGGCGCCGCGTCCGGCCGCGAGCCCGAAGACGGCGGCCGCGCCGGCGAACGCAAACCCCACGCCGCACACCGCGCTCCACCCGCCCGAGGCCCACGCGCTGCCTGCGAGCACCGCGCCGAGCGCGCCGCCGATGAAGAACAGCCCGACGAACAACCCGTTCAGGCGGCCGCGCGCGGCCGGGTTCAGCAGGTTGATTGCGCGGCGGCCGATCGTCTGGTCGACGATCACGCCCGCATCGAGCAGCGCGGCGCCGCCGGCCAGCAGCGCGAGCGCGAGGCCGCGATGCATGCGTGCGTCGAAGCCGAACCAGCCGGCGCCCGCGATCCCGAGCACGACGAGCGCCACGAGCATCGTGCCGTGCGCGATCCGCTGCGCGGCCGGGCCATGGCCGTGGTCGCCGGCACGGCCTGCGAGTGGCGTGACGATTGCGCCGCTCGCGCCGGCGAACGCGAACAGCGCAATGCCGTGCAGGTCGAGGCCGAACGGCGGCTGCGCGAGCCGCAGCCCGACCGCGGTCCAGAATGCGCTGAACGCGGCCATCGCGAGCGCGGCCGACAGCGCATGCCGGCGCAGCACCGGCTCATCGGCGAGCAGGCGCCCCATCGACGCAAGCAGCGTGCGGTAGCCGGCCGAGATCGACGGCGTGCGCGACGGCAGGCGCAGCGCGAGCACCACGGCGATCGCGGCGTTCGCGAGCGCGGCCAGCACGTAGAACCCGCGCCAGCCGGCCGACCCCGCGATCAGGCTCGCGAGCGGCCGCGACAGGAGGATGCCGAGCATCAGCCCGCTCATCACGTTGCCGACCGCGCGGCCGCGCTGCGCCTCGGGCGCCATCGACGCGGCCATCGGCACGAGCATCTGGATCACGCTCGACGCGGCGCCGGCCACGAGCGTCGCCAGCAGGAATACGGTGCCCGACCGCGTGAACGCCGGCAGCGCGAGCGCGGCCGCGCACGCGGCCAGCGTCGCGACGATCAGGCGGCGGTTCTCGAGCAGGTCGACGAGCGGGACGAGCAGCACGAGCCCGGCCGCATAGCCGAGCTGCGGCAGCATCGCGACGAGGCCGGCCAGGCCGGGCGGCAGGTGCAGGTCGGCGCTGATCGGCCCCGTCAGCGGCTGCGCGGCGAACAGGTCCATCACGATCACGCCGACCGTCGCGGCGAAGAACAGCGTCATGCCGGCGCTCAGCGTGGGCGGCGGGCCGGCCGGCGCGCTGACGGGCGGGCGCGCGGCGGCGGGGCAACGGTTGGCAGGGCAGTTCATCGGAAGCCTGGCGAGTGAGTCGAAGGAGTCCCCATCGTAGGTGCCCGATGTTTATGCGACAATTGAAATATCTCTAACATGATTATGCGAGTTTGTTTTGAATACGCGTGATCTCCAGGCATTCGTCGCGGTGGTCGACAGCGGGTCGATGGTTGCCGCGGCCGCGAAGCTCCACCTGACGCAGCCGGGCCTGACGCGGCGCGTGCAGAACCTCGAAACGCTGCTCGGCATGCCGCTGCTCGAACGGCAAAGCAAGCCGCTGAAGCCGACGGCCGCCGGGCGCGACGTTTATGCGCTCGCGCGTAACGTGCTGGGCGCGGTCGACGAGCTGATGGCGGCGGGCGCGCCGGACAGCGAGCCGTCGGGCGAGCTGCGCATCGGCGTGCCGCCGTTCCTGTCCGAGCTGGCGCTCGAACAGCCGATCGACCGGCTGCGCGACGCGTTTCCGCGTCTCACGCTGCGGGTGACGGCCGGCTGGTCGCCGGCGCTGATGCAGGGCATCGAGCGCGGCACGCTCGACGTCGCCGCCGTGATGGTGCCGGCCAGTTCGACACTGCCCGATACGTTCGCGTCGACGCTGCTCGGCACGCAGCCGACGGTGCTCGTCGCCGCGCGCGACTATCCGCTGCCGGACGGTCCGCTGTCGATCGACACGCTGTCGGGTTTTCCGTGGGTGCTGAGCCAGGACGGCTGCGGGATGCGTTCGGCGCTGAGCCGCATGCTCGGCGCGGCCGGGCTGCCGTTCGACGTCGCGGTCGAGGCGTTCGGCTCGGAGCTGCAGCTGTCGCTCGTCGCGCGCGGCGCGGGCATCGGCATCGCCGCGCCGAACGCGCTGGCGCGCAGCGCCCATCGCGATGCGCTGAGGGTGGTGGAAACGGTGGGGCTGGAGACGCGGATCAACGTGTGGATCGTGCACGGCGCGCTGCCGGGCCGGCTGGTGCGGCCCGTCGCGCTGCTGCGCGATGCGCTGGCCGAAGTGCTCGAGCGGGAAAACAGGGTGGGGTCAGATGCGGCGAAGGCGGTCTAGAGGCAGCATTCGAGGGAAAATCCTTATTTTCTCTACGGAAATGTTGCATTGCGGAAACCGATTCGCTATAGTTGCACCTGTCTCCTCCATGTCTCCTCTGATATGGATTCAGCCCGCCTCTTAGGCGGGCTTTTTTTTGCCTGCGATTTTGTCGCGGCCTTCCCTTCCTCGTCCGTCGCGGCGCTCAGAACTTGTACGTCATCCCGACGTAGCTGATGATCGGGTCGGCCTTCAGGTCCGATTTCGACTCCGAGAGCACCGTGCCGTCGGCCGCCTTGATCGTCACCGTCGACGTCGTCTTCAGCGGGATGTACGTGACCGACGCGATCAGCCCGAAATGCTCGGTCATGTTGTACTGCAGGCCCGCGTTGAACACCGGCTGCCATGACGACGACGCCTTCGCCTCCACCGAGGTCGTACCCGGCTTGCCCGCGCCCGCCGCGAGAACCGCGCCGAGGTTGTCCTGCGTCTGCTTGATGAAGTTCGTGTTGAGCTGCAGGTCGCTGAACCAGTTGTACGACACGCCGAGGCCGAGGAACGGCCGGAACTTCGCGTTCGCCGCCCCGAAGTAGTACTGCAGGATCGCCGCCGGGCTCCACTGCCGCACGCTCTTCACGATCGGGTTGACCGAGGCCAGCCCGATGTTCTGCGTGCCGAGCGCGCCGGCCGGGCCGGGCGGCTTGATCGTGCCCTGGCCCGACACCTTGAACACCGGCGGCACGCCGGCCACCGACGTGACCGCGATATGGTCGGTCAGGAAGTGGCTGACCGTCAGGCCCACGGTGTCGGCGCCGCTCGTGTGCAGCCCGGTGCCCGGCGACGTAAACGACGGCGGCAGCCGCAGCGGCGTGTTGATCGGCGTCGGCGCGACGTTGGTCGTCATCGGCGTGCTGCTCTGCTGCGGCATGATATGGAACCAGCCCAGCGTCACGACGTTGCTGCCAGCGCTCTGCGCGTGCGCCGCGAGCGGCGCCACGGCGGCGGCGCCGGCCGCCGCGCAGAGAAGGGTCTTCTTCATCACGGCTTTCCCCTCCGCTTACTGGACGAACGCGCCGATCGTGAAATACGGCGTCGATCCCGCGTTGTCGAGGAAACCGAACACGCCACCCGTGAAGATGAACTTGCCGGTCGGCGACGTGCTGCCCGAGCCCGTGTGAATCGTCGTGACCGTGCCCGGCACCTTCTGCGTGTAGTCGAGATCGAGCGCGGTCGCGAGCGAGGCCTGCGACGCGTTGAACGGATCGAGCAGCGTGGCCTGCTTGTCGATCAGCGCGGTGGTCCGGTAATCGAACTGGCTGTCGACGCCGATGTACTCGCCGTTCTGCGAGCCGGTCGCGATCGACGTCTGTGGCGAGAGGATCGAGATGCTCGATTCGTCATCGGCGGTGAGGCCCGGCACGCCGTTGGCGTCCGGCGTCGGGTTCGGGTTCGCGACACCCGTGCGCACGAGGATCGGCACGAGCTGGTTGCGCAGCTTGCCGACGATCATGAAGCCCTTGCCCTGCGGCGTCGCCGACAGCGTCGGCTTCAGCTGGCTCGCGTAGTTGTTCGACTGGAACGCGCCGCTGCCGTCGGCCGACTGCGCGAAGTTCGTGCCCTGCTGCGTGCAGGCGCCGCCCGCGAACTGGCCGGTCGTATCGCACTTGGTCCACGTGCCGTCCGCATTGATCGTCACCTTCGCGTCGATCGACGCGGGCGCGAACTTCTGCGACGGCACTTCGCCGAAGCCGATGTGGCTGTACGTGCCCGCGACCTTCGTGATGTCGGTTTCGATCGACGAGAAGCCGATGAACGGGTAGTACGGGAACTTCGTATCGGGCACTGCCGCCTGGCCGAGCACGCCGTCGAACTGGATTTCCTTGCCGGGGATCGTGCCGCCCGCCACGCCGAAGCCGACGAAGATGCGCGCCGGGCGCGACGCATCGAGGCTCGCGCCGTTCAGCCGGAACGCGCACTGGTTCAGCTTGTTGGTCGGCAGCAGCGTTTCCTGCGTGAGCGTGCCGCTGTCGACGGTGCCGGCGCGGGTTGGTACGACGGTGCCGGTCTTTTGCGGGACGGCCGATTCGACGTAGGTGACCTGCCAGGTCATCTTGGTCGTGTCGAGCTGGACTTTCGCAAGCTCGCCGCTGCCCGCGCCGCCCGTGAACACGGTGTTGTAGTCGAGCGTGGCGGGGCAAAGCCGGTCTTCGACGAGCGGCGGCGGATTGTCGCTGCCGCCGCCGCAAGCGGAAAGAAGGGGGGCGGCAAAGGCCGCCGCCAGAATGAGGTTGCGCTTCATGTTGCTCCTCCAGATTTGTCTTGTGCGGCGGCCAGCTCCCTGTCGGCCGCTTCTGTTGGTCGTGCTCGTCCTGCTTGCGCCGTGCCGAGCGCCTTCGTGCCTTCCCTGCGTCACGCGACGGCGGTCAGCCCGCCGTCGCGCCCTCGTTCGCTACTTGCTGATCTGCGCGCCCACGCCGAAGTACGGAGTCGACGACGTCGTCGAATTCGCCGAGGTCGACGTGACGCCGCCGTTCACCGTGCCCTGGATCAGCGCCGCATACAGGCCGCCCGTCGCGATCACCACGCCCGAAGCGGCCGTGCCGCTCTTCGGAATCGTCGTCGCGTTCAGCAGGCCCGGCGTCGCCTGGCCGTAGTCGAGCGTGAAGCCGTCTTCCTCGACCTGCGTGGACGGGTTGATGAACGACGCGTTGCTGCCGCGGATCAGTGCGGCCGTGTACTTGAAGTTCGAATCCGCGCCCGCGTAGCCGCCGTCGATCGCGCCCGACGTGATCGCCGTCGCCGCGCCGAGCACCGCGATGCCCGATTCGTCGTCGACCTGCGCGTCGCTGTGCAGCGGCGGCGTGCCGAGATTCACGTTGCCCGTTCGCACGATCACCGGCACCGTCGCGCCGTTGAGCTGGCCGATCACCATGTGCGCGGTCGCCGACTTGCCGGTCGCGCCGACGAGCGGCAGCTGCGTTTGCGGCAGCGTCTGCGGTGCTTTCGCGCTGTCGAAGTAGCCGCCGTTCGCAGTGTTCACGGTCCACGGGTTGCCGGTCGTCTGGCAGCCGCCCGAACTGGTCGACGTGCACGCACCGTTCGCGTCGAACGTCTCGCTCGAGTTCGAACCCTTCGTCGCGTAGTTGCCCGACGGCACGAGGTGGTAGATCAGCGCGTTGTACGTGCCCGGCAGCTTCGAGATGTCCGTCGTCGTGTTTGCGAAGCCGAGGAACGGATAGAAATCGAAGTGACGGTTCGGTACCTGGCCGACGTTTTGCACGAGGCCCGGGATGATCGTCAGGCCGTCGTACTGGATCGTCGCGCCCGGAATGCCGCCGCCTGCGACGCCCATGCCGACCAGCAGCATCGGCGGGTTCGCCTGGTTGAAGTCGGCGGCCGTCGAGTACGTGGCGCCGCTCGGCGCCTTGCCCGTGCCGGGTGTCAGGATGAACGCGCAGCGCGTCTGCTCGGCGGTCGGCAGTACGCCGGTCGGCGGGTGCATGACTGCACCGGTGATCGTCGTGCCGGCGCGGCTCGGCGTGACCGTGCCGGTCGCGAGCGGAATCGGCGATTCGAGCCACTTGAGCGTGTAGGTCATCGCCACCGCGTCGATGTTGACGCTGACGATCTCGCCGCTACCGGCGCCGCCGAGGTACGTGCTCTTCACGATGTCGGCGTTGGCCGGGCACAGTGCGCCGTTGATGGGCTGCGACGGCGGCGGCCCTTGCGTGCCGCAGCTGGACCCGGAACATTGGGGCGCATTGATCGGCGCGGGTGCGCCGCCGTCCCCCCCACCACATGCAACCAGGAAAGGGGCAATGGCAAAGGCCGTTGCCACCCCCTTCGATAAGGTGTGCGACATGCCGCTGTCTCCAATCGTTTAATTGTGCGAGCTAATGTCGCCGCCTTGATTTTTGCTGTCAATTGATGAACCCGTCTAAAAAAGGCGATTGAAACGGGTGTCGTGTATTGAATCCTTGTCCGACACGGCATTCGGTAAGAATTAAAACGTGGGACAGGCTGCCGAAAGCGGCCGGAGTGGGGGATGTGCGACGCCGGACAGGCCGGCGCAGAGCCTTCCTGCGTATAACGGCAGCGTTTAAAGCGGCGGTATCCGGTTTATCCCTATTCGGGATTGACTGGATAAAGAAGGGGCGGGATTAATTCACTGGTAATCGCGCAATGGAAAGCTTGTAAATATTTGTAAATACGCGATCCGGAATTTTTTATTTATTGCCTGATACGGGTAAATAAAAAGCCGGCCAGTGGCCGGCTTTGCATTGCATGCGATGATGAATCAGCGTTTGAGGCCGGCGTCCTCGGCCGCGCCGATGTTCAGGTTCATGCACTGGATCGCGGCGCCCGACGCACCCTTGCCGAGGTTGTCGAGGCGCGCGACCGTGACGAAGCGCTCCGCGTTGCCGAACACGAACAGGTCGACGCGGTTCGTGTCGTTGTTCGCCTGCACGTCGAAGAAGCCGCCGTCGAGGTTCGCGTCCGCATCGAACGGCGCGACGCGCACGAACGCTTCGTCCGCGTAGTACTCGGCGAACACGCGCTGCACGTCCTGCGGCGTCGCGCGCTTCACGAGCTGCTCGGGCGTGAAGTAGGTCGTCACCGCGAGGCCCTTCAGGAACGGACCGACGATCGGCGTGAAGATCGGCGGGTTCGCGAGGCCCGTGTGCGCGGCCATTTCCGGCAGGTGCTTGTGCGCGAGGCCGAGCGCGTACGGGCGCGGGCTCGCGAGCTTGCCGCCCGGCGCCGCGTTCTCGTACTCGGCGATCATCGACTTGCCGCCGCCGCTGTAGCCGGTGATCGAGTAGCCGTGCGCGGCGAACGTCGGCGCGACGATGCCCGCATCGACGAGCGGCCGCATTGCGAGCACGAACGCCGATGCGTGGCAGCCCGGCACCGCGATACGCTTCGACGTGCGAATCTTCTCGCGCTGCGCGCGGGTCAGCTCGGGCAAGCCGTAGGCCCAGTCGGCGCTGGTGCGGAACGCGGTGCTCGCGTCGATCAGCGTGGTGTTCGGGTTTTCGACGAGCGACGCGGATTCGCGCGACGCGACGTCCGGCAGGCACAGGAACGTGACGTCCGACGCGTTGATCAGGCGGCGGCGCTCGTCGACGTCCTTGCGCTTCGCTTCCTCGATACGCAGGATCTCGATGTCGCTGCGTGCCGACAGGTATTCGAAGATCTTGAGGCCGGTTGTGCCTTCCTGGCCGTCGACAAAAACTTTGGTGCTCATTTCGCTCTCACTGAATGAAACGGGGGCCCGCGCCCTGAAACCGCCATTTTAAGACGTCATCCGGCGGGCCTGCACCGCGCGGGGCGAAAAAAAGACGGCCGGCGGGCCGTCTTGTGTCCCTTTGGCGCCGGCCGCAGCGGGCGCCGGGGCGCGCTCAGCCGCGGCCGGCAACCCAGCGGGCGGTCGCTTCGGCGACGCGCCGGCCGAATGCCTTGCCCGTCTCGAGGTCGCCCGGCAGCGGGCCTTCGTCGGGCGTCGAATCGGCCGGCGACTGCGCGAGCAGGCCCGTCGAGCCGCCCAGGTAGTTGATGTCGTTGCGCGTGGCCGCCTTCGAGTTGGCCGGCATCAGGCTCGTGCCGACCCACACCATCCCATGCTGCATCGACAGCGTGACGAAATATTGAATCGTCGAGAATTTGTCGCCGTTCATCGTCGCGGAGTTCGTGAAGCCCGCGGCGATCTTGTCCTTCCATTTCTGCGTGAACCACGCTTTCGACGTCGCGTCGGCAAACTGCTTGAACTGCGCCGACGGGCCGCCCATGTAGGTCGGCGCGCCGAAGACGATCGCGTCGGCCGCGTCGAGCGCGGCCCAGCCCGCGTCGTCGACGTCGCCGACGGCGAGCAGGCGCACGGTCGCGCCGGCATCCTGCGCGCCTGCGTGCACGGCCTCGGCCAGTTTCTGCGTGTGACCGTAGCCGCTGTGATAGACGATGACGATGTTCGACATGAAGCGTTCTCCGGAAAGGAACGGGAACGGCGGACCGCAGGCTCGCCGCGTCACGCGTCGCCGGTGGGCGGCGCGGCGGATGCGCGGCATGGCGCCGCGACCGGTAACGACGAGTCTAGCAAGCCGAAATGACGGGAAAACGCGTGAGCGCGGAGAACGTCGTTTCGCGGCGGCCGGCAATCGCGGCGGCGTGCGATGCCCGGCGCCCCATGCCCGTTACTGCCCGTAGTTGACCGTGAGTTGCGCGGTGCCGATCGCCAGCGTGCCGATCTCGTGCTCGAACATCGGCGCGGGGCGGCCCTGCGCGACGCGCAGGTCGTCGCCCTTGAGCGCATAGACGGTGATCACGTAGCGGTGCGGCTTGCCCGGCGGCGGGCACGGGCCGCCGTAGCCGTCGATCCCGAAGTCGTTGCGCGCCTCGCTCGCACCGATGCGCCGCAGGAAGCCGGACGCGCTTGCGTCGGCTGGCAGGCTCGTGACCGTCGCCGGAATGCCCGCCACGGCCCAGTGCCACCAGCCGTGCCCCGGAGCATCGGGATCGAAGACCGTGACCGCATAGCCGCGCGTGCCGGGCGGCGGGTTGTGCCAGGTGAGTTGCGGCGAGTGGTTGCCGCCCTTGCAGTCGCCGCGGTCGAACACGTTCGCGGCGCGGACGCGCCCGCCCGGCGTCAGGTCATCGCTCGTCACGGTGAACGGGCCTTCCGCATGCGCGGGCAGGGCAGAGAGGACGACAGCGTAAAGGAGGGCGGCGAGGAACGGCGACGGGCGACCCGATGGCGCAGGCGGAGTGATCCGGCGATCCACACGCATATGGCGCTTCTCCCGTCACGTGGGCCGGACCGATGCGTCCGGCGTTGTTGGCGTCGTGCGTTGCCTGCGCAACTGATGGCAGCGATGGATCAAGTCTAGCATTAGGGTTCGATGAGCGACGCACGCCGCGACCCGTGGTCGCGATCGTTTCCTGCGCGAATCGACGGGCGCAAAATCGACGGACGAAAAAAAGCCGCCCGCGATGAAGCGGGCGGCTCGTTCAGCCAGGACGCCGGCCGGCGGGCCGGCGCGGCATCAATCCTTCGGGGACGTTGCGCCGCCGTGCGCAGCCGACCACTCGGCCGGTGCGTGCAGGAATTTCTCGACTTCGTCGAGCGTCTTCGTCTCGAAGTAGCCCGAGGCCTTCGCGACGCGCAGCACGTCCCACCACGTCGCGAGCGCGTGCAGGTCGACGTCGATGTCCTTCAGGACCGACACGCTTTCCTTGAAGATGTTGTAGTGGAACAGCACGAAGCAGTGGTTCACCGTCGCGCCCGCGGTGCGCAGCGCGTTGACGAAGTTGATCTTGCTGCGGCTGTCGGTCGTCAGGTCTTCCACCAGCAGCACGCGCGAGCCTTCTTCCAGATGGCCTTCGATCTGCGCGTTGCGGCCGAAACCCTTCGGCTTCTTGCGCACGTACTGCATCGGCACCATCATCCGGTCCGCGATCCACGCCGCGAACGGGATGCCGGCCGTTTCGCCGCCCGCCACCGCGTCGATCTGCTCGAAGCCGATGTCGCGCGTGATCGTCGTTTCAGCCATTTCCATCAGCGCGCGGCGCACGCGCGGGTACGAAATCAGCTTGCGGCAGTCGATATAGACGGGGCTTGCCCAGCCGGACGTGAAGATGAACGGTTTTTCTGCGTTGAAGTGCACTGCCTGTACTTCGAGCAGGATTTTGGCGGTCGTATCCGAGATCGACTGACGATCGTAGCCTGTCATGGGCATTCCTTGGGTGATGAGCGAAGAGCGGGCGCGGGCCCGGTGGCGCAGCAAGGGGAACCTGCCCAGGGGGCCGGGGCGCGATCGGACGGCCAATCGCATCGCTGCGCGCGTAGCCCGCTATTTTACCCGATTCAGGCCGGTTTTCGGCGGAATTCGCGCGGGTTCGACGCGCGGCTCACCACCGGCGAAACAAACGGGGCTGGATCGCTCGCGCGCTGAGGCGGAGGATGCGGCGTTGCACCAACATGCGTCATTTAGGGGGTGTACACTAGGCGACCCTTAGAAATCGTTCAGTACTTTGTACTTTCCTCTTGCCACCCGCCAAGGTTCGATGGCGTGCCGATCCGGCGCGTCGCGTGCCGTCTCGCAGTCGATCACCCCCTCGATTCAAGCAGACGCGGCCGAAGGTGCTGTGTACTGAACCGTCAATATTTCGCATGTCTCTCGCAGGTCAATCATGGACGAACAACTGAAGCAGGCCGCACTCGCTTATCACCTGAACCCGAAACCCGGCAAGATTTCGGTCACCCCGACCAAGCCGCTGTCGAACCAGCTCGATCTGTCGCTCGCGTATTCGCCGGGCGTCGCCGCTGCGTGCGAAGCGATCCACGCCGATCCGCTCGACGCGCAGAAGTACACGTCGCGCGGCAACCTCGTCGGCGTCATCACGAACGGCACCGCCGTGCTCGGCCTGGGCAACATCGGCCCGCTCGCCGCGAAGCCGGTGATGGAAGGCAAGGGCTGCCTCTTCAAGAAATTCGCGGGCATCGACGTGTTCGACATCGAACTGTCGGAGTCCGACCCCGACAAGCTCGTCGAGGCGATCGCGATGCTCGAGCCGACGCTCGGCGGCATCAACCTTGAGGACATCAAGGCGCCGGAATGCTTCTACATCGAGCAGAAGCTGCGCGAGCGCATGAAGATCCCCGTTTTCCACGATGACCAGCACGGCACCGCGATCATCGCGTCGGCCGCGATCCTGAACGGCCTGAAGGTCGTCGGCAAGAAGCTGTCCGAAGTGAAACTCGTGTGCTCGGGCGCGGGCGCAGCGGCCATCGCGTGTCTGGATCTGCTCGTGAACCTCGGCCTGACGAAGTCGAACATCCTCGTCGCCGATTCGAAGGGCGTGATCTACGAAGGGCGCGGCAACCTCGATCCGTCGAAGCAGCGCTATGCGGCGACCACCGACGCACGCACGCTCGCCGACGCGATCGTCGGCGCGGACGTGTTCCTCGGCTGCTCGAGCGCGGGCGTGCTGAAGCAGGACATGGTCAAGACGATGGGCGACAAGCCGCTGATCCTGGCGCTCGCGAACCCGGAACCGGAAATCCGCCCGGAAGACGCGAAGGCCGTGCGTCCGGACGCGATCGTCGCGACCGGCCGTTCGGACTACCCGAACCAGGTCAACAACGTGCTGTGCTTCCCGTTCATCTTCCGCGGCGCGCTCGACGTCGGCGCGACGACGATCACGGAAGAAATGAAGCTCGCGTGCGTGCGCGCGATCGCCGAGCTGGCGCAGGAAACCGACCAGAGCGAAGAAGTCGCGAAGGCGTATGAAGGCCACTCGCTCGAATTCGGGCCGGACTACCTGATTCCGAAGCCGTTCGACCCGCGCCTGATCATCAAGATCGCGCCGGCCGTCGCGCAAGCCGCGATGGACTCGGGCGTTGCCACCCGCCCGATCCAGGACATGGACGCGTACCGCGAGCAGCTCGGCGCGACCGTCTACCGCACCGGCATGGTGATGCGTCCGGTGTTCGCCACCGCGAAGCAGAAGCAGGCCCGCATCGTGTTCGCCGAGGGCGAAGACGAGCGCGTGCTGCGCGCCGCGCAGTTCGTGCTGCAGGAAAAGATCGCGAAGCCGATCCTCGTCGGCCGTCCGTCGGTCATCGACATGCGCCTCGCGAAGATCGGCTCGAAGCTGAAGGCCGGCACCGATTTCGAGATCGTCGATCCGGAAGACGATGCGCGCTACCACCGCTACTGGCAGGCGTATCAGGAGATCGGCGCGCGCGACGGCGTGACGCCGGAAGTCGCGAAGGCCGCGATGCGCAAGTTCAACACGCTGATCGGCGCGATGCTCGTGCATCTGGGCGACGCGGACGGGATGATCTGCGGGATGATCGACACGTTCCACAGCCACCTGAAGTTCATCGAACAGGTGCTGGGCCGTGCGAAGGGCGCCGAGCACTTCGCGGCGATGAACCTGCTGATGCTGCCGGGCCGCAACCTGTTCGTGTGCGATACGTACGTGAACGAACTGCCGAGCGCCGAACAGCTCGCCGACATGACGATCCAGGCCGCGGCCGAGATCGAGCGCTTCGGCATTGCGCCGAAGGCTGCGCTGCTGTCGAACTCGAACTTCGGCAGCGCGCCGTCGGCGTCGTCGCGCCGGATGGGCGAGGCTCGCAAGCTGATCGTCGAACGCGCACCGAACCTGGAAGTCGATGGCGAAATGCACGGCGACGCGGCGCTGTCGGAGCTGATCCGCAAGCAGGCATTCCCCGGCACGACGCTGTCGGGTGAAGCGAACCTGCTGATCATGCCGAACGTCGAAGCGGCGAACATCGCGTACAACCTGCTGAAGATGGTCGGCGGCGAAGGCGTGACGGTTGGCCCGTTCCTGCTCGGCGCGGCGAAGCCTGCTCACATCCTGACGCCGGCTGCGACCGTGCGCCGGATCATCAACATGACGGCCGTTGCCGCCGCGAACGTGAACACGAAGTAAGTCCACGCCCGCGTGTGCCGCGCTTTACGCGCGGCGCAATGAAAAACGCCACGGAACCTGCGTTCCGTGGCGTTTTTTTATCGTGACGCGACGAGCGGATAGCCGCTCGCCGGCGGGCATCCGGCCGCGAATGCCCGCCGCGTGCCGTCAAGCGACCTGCTGGTGCGACTGGCCGCCCGACGGTGAACGCCACTTCGCGAGCAGCGTGTCCCACTTCTGGCGTACCGCGCGCAGGTTGTTCTCCTTCACGTGGCCGTAGCCGCGAATGCCGTCCGGCAGCGCCGCGAGCTCGAGGGCGAGCGGCCGGTTGGCCGCGCTCAGCTTGGCGAGCACCTCGCCGATCAGCGCTTCGTACTCGCCGATCAGCGCGCGCTCGGTGCGACGCTCCGCGGTACGGCCGAACGGGTCGAGCCCGGTGCCGCGCAGGAACTTCGCTTTCGCGAGCATCCGGAACGCCGACATCATCCACGGGCCGTACGCCTTCTTCACGAGATGGCCGTGGGTGTCCGTCTTCGCGAACAGCGGCGGCGCGAGGTGGAATTTCAGCTTCCAGTCGCCTTCGAACTGCGCGGTCAGGCGCGCGAGGAACGCCGGATCGGACTGCAGCCGCGCGACCTCGTATTCGTCCTTGTACGCCATCAGCTTGAACAGGTTGCGCGCGACCGCTTCGGTCAGCGGTTCCTGCATCGTGTCGCCGTCTGCCAGCGCGCGCTCGGCCGCGCGCACCTTGTCGACGAATGCCGCATAGCGCGACGCGTACGCGGCGTTCTGGTACGCGGTGAGGAATTCCACACGCTTCGCGATCAGCGCGTCGACCGCCTTCTTCGTGTGCAGCGAAATCACCGTGGCGCCTTGCACGGGGCGCGCGTCGCCGGCCGCGGCCTGCTTCACGCTCGCCAGGTCGTACGCGGCGCGGCGCCCCCAGTCGAAGGCCGCGCGATTCTTCTCCACCGATACCGCATTCAGCTCGATCGCGCGGACGAGCGACGCGAGCGTGAGCGGCAGCCAGCCCTTCTGCCACGCGTAGCCGAGCACGAACGGGTTCGTGTAGATCGCGTCGCCGAGCAGCGCGACCGCGAAGCGGTTCGCGTCGATGAAATCGACGGCTTCACCTGCTGCCGCGCGGATGTCGTTCTCGGCAGACAGGCCCGGGAACGACCAGTTCGGGTTCTTGATGAACTCGGCGGTCGGCGTCTGCGCGCTGTTGACGACTACGCGCGTCGTGTCGTGGCGCATCCGCGACGTGCACTCGTCGCCGGCCGTGACGATCGCATCGCAGCCGATCACGAGGTCGGCCTCGCCCATCGCGATTCGCGTCGCGTGGATGTCGGTCGGCGCGTGCGAGATCTGCACATGGCTCATCACGGCGCCGCCCTTCTGCGCGAGACCGGTGACGTCGAGCACGGTCACGCCCTTGTTTTCCAGGTGCGCGGCCATCCCGAGCAGCGCGCCGATCGTGACGACGCCCGTGCCGCCGACGCCCGTGACGAGCACGCCGTATGCGCGGTCGATGTCCGGCAGCGTCGGCTCCGGGATCGGCGGCAGTGCGTTGCCGTCGACCGACACGGCCTTCGGCTTCTTCAACTGGCCGCCCTCGACCGTGACGAAGCTCGGGCAGAAGCCCTTCACGCACGAGAAGTCCTTGTTGCAGCTCGACTGGTTGATCTGGCGCTTCGTGCCGAATTCGGTTTCCAGTGGCTCGACCGACAGGCAGTTCGACTGCACCGAGCAGTCGCCGCAGCCTTCGCACACCGCGTCGTTGATCACGACACGCTTGGCCGGATCCGGATACGTGCCGCGTTTGCGGCGGCGGCGTTTCTCGGTCGCGCAGGTCTGGTCGTAGATCAGGATCGTCGTGCCTTCGATCTCGCGCAGCTCGCGCTGCACGTCATCGAGCTGGTCACGGTGGTGGATCGTCACGCCCGGCGCGAGCAGCGCCTTCTGGCTGTCGTACTTCTCCGGCTCGTCGGTGACGATCACGATCTTCTTCGCGCCTTCCGACGCGAGCTGGTGCGTGATCTGCGGCACCGTCAGCACGCCGTCGACCGGCTGGCCGCCCGTCATCGCCACGGCGTCGTTGTAGAGGATCTTGTAGGTGATGTTCGCCTTCGACGAGATCGCCGCGCGCACGGCCAGCAGGCCCGAGTGGAAATAGGTGCCGTCGCCGAGGTTCGCGAACACGTGCTTCTCGTCCGTGAACGGCGCCTGGCCGATCCACGGCACGCCTTCGCCGCCCATCTGGCTGAAGGTGCTCGTGCTGCGGTCCATCCACACGGTCATGTAGTGGCAGCCGATGCCGGCGATCGCGCGCGAGCCTTCCGGCACGTTGGTCGACGTGTTGTGCGGGCAGCCCGAGCAGAACCACGGCTTGCGCTCGGTCTGCACGTGGGGCTTCGCGAGCGCCATTTCCTTCGCGTTAATCACGGCGAGGCGCGCGGCGATGCGTGCCCGCACGTCGGACGGCAGCTCGAACTTCTCGAGGCGCGTCGCGATCGCCTTCGCGATGATCGCGGGCGACAGTTCGTAGTGCGCGGGCAGCAGCCAGTTGCCCATCGGCACCGACCATTCGCCGCCGGCGCCGTCCTTCTCGTCGAACTTGCCGAACACGCGCGGGCGTTGCCCGTCGGGCCAGTTGTACAACTCTTCCTTGATCGCGTATTCGAGGATCTGGCGCTTTTCCTCGACGACGAGGATTTCGTCGAGCCCGCGCGCGAACGCCTGTGCGCCCTGTGCTTCGAGCGGCCACACGCAGCCGACCTTGTAGAGCCGGATGCCGATCCGCGCGCAGGTTTCGTCATCGAGGCCGAGGTCGGTCAGCGCCTGGCGCACGTCGAGGTACGCCTTGCCGCCGGTCATGATCCCGAAGCGCGCGCTCGGCGAATCGATCTCGATGCGGTCGAGCTTGTTCGCGCGCACGTAGGCGAGCGCCGCGTACCACTTGTAGTCGAGCAGCCGTGCTTCCTGCACGAGCGGTGGGTCGGGCCAGCGGATGTTCAGGCCGCCTTCCGGCAGGATGAAGTCGGTCGGCAGCACGATCTCGGTGCGATGCGGGTCGATATCGACCGATGCCGACGATTCGACCACGTCCGTCACGCACTTGAGCGCGACCCACAGGCCCGAGTAGCGGCTCATGGCCCAGCCGTGCAGGCCGAAGTCGAGATATTCCTGCACGTTGGACGGGAACAGCACCGGCAGCCCGCAGGCCTTGAAGATGTGTTCGGACTGGTGCGCGAGCGTCGACGATTTCGCCGCGTGGTCGTCGCCGGCGAGCACCAGCACGCCGCCGTGCTTCGACGAGCCGGCCGAGTTCGCGTGCTTGAATACGTCGCCCGTGCGGTCGACGCCCGGGCCCTTGCCGTACCACATGCCGAACACGCCGTCGTGCTTCGCGCCGGGGTACAGGTTCACTTGCTGCGAGCCCCACACGGCGGTGGCGGCGAGATCTTCGTTGAGGCCGGGCTGGAAGACGATCTGGTGGGCGGCCAGGTGCTGCTTGGCTTTCCAGAGCGACAGATCGAGGCCGCCGAGCGGCGAACCGCGGTAGCCGGAGATGAAGCCTGCCGTATTGAGACCGGCGGCGCGATCGCGTTCCTGCTGGAGCATCGGCAAGCGCACGAGGGCCTGGATGCCGCTCATGTACGCGCGACCGCGTTCCAGTGTGTATTTGTCGTCAAGCGTGACGGACTTCAGCGCGGCTTCTAGCGATGCGCGTTGGCCTGCGTCTAGCGGGGCATTCATTAACAGTCTCCTCCACCCAGTTTGGGATCACCAAAACTCGCCTGCTTCGGGCATCTTGTGGACGCGTCGGCAGTGGCCGGCATATTGGCCGGTTTTAAGCGATGGTAGCACTGGGGCAAACCCGCCGCCCATCGGTTGGAATGCGGGGGGATTGCGGCGCTGCGTCAGAAAAACAGGGCAGAACCATGCGTTACATCATGTAAAAGCATGTAAAGCCTGCCCCATCTTCGTGCAAACGCCGTTAATCTTGTCGGCCTGCCGGAGGTGCCCGGCCGCGTTGGCTTGTTTCGACGCAATCGGGGAGGCGCCGGCAGTTTTACAGGAGGTGCAATGAACACACGTCATATCCAGAGTTTCCTGATCGTGTCCGCCGCGTTTTTCTCGATGACCGGCCCGGTGCACGCGCGAGGCGCGAGCGCACTGGCGGCAGCCGGCGCGCAGATGCAGCAGATCGTGCCGGCCCAGGACGCCGTCGCGCAGCCGTCGGCGGAGCGCGCCGTCGAGTCGAAGGCGAACGCGCGTTGATCCGCTCGCGCGGCCAGCGGGCCGCGCCGGAATGCAAAAAGGGCGGGAATCCTCGGATTCCCGCCCTTTTTCTTTGCGCCGCCGGATCGCGCGGGCTGCCGGGTTGCCCCGGGAAGTCGGCCGCCGGATGCGTCAGGCCTTGTCCTGCACGACGCCGCGGCGGATCTGGTCGAGTTCGATCGATTCGAACAGCGCCTTGAAGTTGCCTTCGCCGAAGCCCTGGTTGCCCTTGCGCTGGATGATCTCGAAGAAGATCGGCCCGATCTGGTTCTCGGTGAAGATCTGCAGCAGCAGGTCGTCGCGCGCGCCGTCGATCAGGATCTTGCGTTTCTTCAGTTCGTCCAGCGATTCGCCGTGGTTCGGCACGCGGCGGTCGACCAGCTCGTAATACGTGTCGATCGTGTCGAGCAGCTTCACTTCCTTGCTGCGCAGGCCATCGACCGCCTGGTAGATGTCGGTGGCGCCGAGCGCGATGTGCTGGATGCCTTCGCCGTGGTACGCGTCGAGGTATTCCTGGATCTGGCCGGCGGTATCCGAACCTTCCTCGTTGATCGGGATGCGGATCTTGCCGCACGGCGACGTCATCGCCTTCGACTTCACGCCCGTCACCTTGCCTTCGATGTCGAAGTAGCGCACTTCGCGGAAGTTGAACAGGCGCTCGTAGAACTCCGCCCATTCCTGCATACGGCCGCGATGGACGTTATGCGTCAGGTGGTCGATGTAGGTGAGGCCGTGGCCGACCGGGTTCGGGTTCGCGCCGGCGATCGGCTCGAAGTCGACGTCATAGATGCTGATGTCGCCGATGGCGCCCGGTTGCGCGCCGTTCTTGCCGCGCCAGCGGTCGACGAAGTAGATCAGCGAATCGCCGATGCCCTTGATCGCCGGGATGTTCAGCTCCATCGGGCCCGTCTTGTTGTCGAAGCCCCATGCGCCGAGCTCCAGCGCGTGCTTGTACGCCTTCGCGGCGTCCTGCACGCGGAACGCGATCGCGCAGATCGACGGCCCGTGCAGGCGCGCGAAGCGTTGTGCGAACGAATCGGGTTCGGCGTTGATGATGAAGTTGATGTCGCCCTGGCGGTACACCGTCACGTCTTTGTGGCGGTGGCGCGCGATCGCGGTGAAACCCATCCGTTCGAACAGCTGTCCGAGCGCTTTCGGGTCCGGTGCCGTGTATTCGATGAATTCGAAGCCGTCGGTGCCGACGGGGTTGTCCCAGTTCGGGATCTGCATGGCGTGTCTCCTGTGGGGGCGATCGGCCGGGGCGACGTGCGCAGGCCCGGCCTGGTTCGATGTCGAACGTGGCGCCCGCGGCGGCGAGCGCGACGAATCGGTACGTGCGACAGAGTGTAGCGGGCAGCCGCGAGCGTAAACTTGCGAACTTAATTGCCCGAACCTACGATGGCGCAATTTCCAGTCTCAAACCATTCATTGGAGGGCAGAAGATGGCGCAAGCCGAATTGGATGCCATCGATCGGCGAATCCTCGCGATTCTTCAGGAGAACGGGCGCCTGTCGAACCAGGAGATCGCCGAGCGTGTGAACCTGTCGCCGAGCCCGTGCCTGCGGCGGATCCGGCGGCTCGAGGAGATCGGCGTGATCACCGGCTATGTCGCGCTGCTGAATCCGCAGAAGCTCGGGCTCGACCTGCTCGCCTACGTGAGCGTGCGGCTCGAGAAGCGCGGCGGCCTGGCGCCGATGCGGGCCGACGAAACGTCGGCGCGGGCGGGCGCGACCCATGCGGAGCTGTTCCGCGCGGCCGTGCAGACCTGGCCGGAAGTGGTCGCGTGCCATGCGATGACGGGGGACATGGATTACCTGCTGCGCGTGCAGGTCGAGGACATGGCGCATTTCTCCCGCTTCGTGCAGGAGCACCTGCTGCATCACCCGTCGGTGATCGACGTGAAGACGAGCTTTTCGCTCGAATGCTTCAAGGAAACGACGGCGTTGCCGATTCGTTCGGTGCGCTAGTGCGCGGCGGGGAAGGGAGAGGCCGGGCGCGCGGCACGCGCGGCCCGGCTGGCCGACATTACGCCGTCAGCGCGGCGGGCATCAGCGATTCGATGAACTTCGTGGTGCGGCGCGCCTGGCGCTTCATCGCGTAGTCGAACACCGCGGCCTGCTCCTGCAGCATCTCGGCGATGATCGTCGAGTGGTCGGCCGGCGGCAGCGACAGGTACGCATCGGCTTCGCCGTATGCGTACTCGATCCGCATCCCGGATTTCTTCGCGATGTGCATCATCGTCGCGTTACGCGACAGGCAGTGCATGTACAGCATCGTCACGTGCGTGTTGCGGCTGCGGATCGCCGCGCGCTCGAACAGCTTCGAGCCGACGCCGCGGCCGCGTGCGCTTTCGAGCACCGACACGCCGAATTCGGCCGTGCGCTTGTCGCCCTCGGCCGGCAGGTAGGCCAGGTGGCCGACGCCGATCAGTTCGAGGTCGTGGTCGAATACACCGAACACGGTGTCGCGGCCGAAGTCGATCGTGCGGACGTAGTTCTCGATCACGTGGTCGGGCACCATCTGGCCGAAGCGCAGCAGGCGATCCTCTTCGTCGAGCGAGAGAAAGTGGGTGAGCATCTGCTCACGGTCTTTGGAAGCCAGTTCCCTGACGAGAACCGGCGCACTGCCGACCGTGCCGACGACTTCGGCAGGGCCGTTGAATTGCGTGTTCATCGTGGGTTCCTCAGTGTGTGGCTGCACAAACGGGTTGTGCAATGCAACAGCATTTTACCCGACGAGGGTTGGGGAAAACCCGTATTTGACGTTATTTGTGCCGAGGGGAAATTCTAAAACCGCTTAGTTAATCCTGTATGTATTTGATTTTTAACGTATTTAAAATTCATCATATGAAACGCACGACAGGCGGTCGCAGTGTACCCGTCGCGCAACGCATGCTGCTGCGCGGCAATCAGGCCGCCGTCGACAGCCCGCGTTCGATCAGGTCGATCACCTGTTCGGCGAAGTCGCGGTAGCCGAGGCGGCCGCCCGGCTTCAGCCACGTGAACGTCCAGTTGATCATCCCGAACACCATCATCGTCACCGATGTCTGGTTTTCCTTCGAGATGCGGTCCGGGTACGCGCGTGCGAGCTGGCGCGTGAATGCCGCGACGATGTCGCGCTGGCGGTCGAGCACGATTTCGCGCTGTGCGTCCTCCAGATACTTCACGTCGTTGAGCAGCGCGACGTGCCGGCTGTGCGACGTCTCGTACTCGGCGAGGAACGCGCGCACGAGCTCGGCGAACGCGTCGCGCTCGCTGAGGCCACGCCGCTGGCTCGCCCCTTCGACCTCGGCGATGATCAGCATCAGCCGTTTCGTGTAGCGGTCGAGCAGGTCGAACAGGATCGCTTCCTTGCTCTCGTAATAGTGATAGAGGCGCGCCTTCGACGTGCCGCTCGCGGTCGCGAGATCGGACATCGACGTGCTCGGGTAGCTCGTCTGCGCGAATTTCTCGGCGGCCAGATCGAGGATCTGCTCGCGCTGGGATTCGTGGTCGGGCGCTCGGGTACGGGCCATGGTTGAATGCGGAAGATTAGCGGTGCGGGGTGGCCGTGCGGGCTGCGCGCACCTGCGTGGAAGAGAGGGCGTCGGGCGCGTCGTCCTGCAGCTCGAGCCGGCCGGCTGCCGCGAGTTCGCGGCAGCGCCACCAGGCGATCGAGTCGCTGACGAACAGCCCGCCGCGGTCGGCGTCAGCCATGATGCTGCCGACGAGGCGCGCCGCAGGCCGCCAGTCGGCTTCCGCACGCGCGATGATCAGCGCGTCGAGGTCCTCATAGTAGCCGCTCTTGATGGTGTTGCTGACCCAGTAGCGCAGCTCGGCGTTCAGGTGCTTCGCCTCCTGCCATTCGAGCGCGAGGCGGCCGATGCGCAGCACCGAGATCGGCGCGGCCACCGGGCGCTTGCGCGCCAGCTCGGCCGGCGAGAACATCCCGGTCGCACACGCCTGGTCGGTGCGCGATAGCGCCGCGCGTTGCGCCGAGTCGAGATCGGCGGCCGACAGCCGCACTTCGTTCAGGCGCTGCGGGACGTTGCGCAGGTGATAGGCGACGCGGCGCAGCAGCAGTTTGTCGCCGACGCTCGGCGCATGCCACACGACTACCTGGCCCGTATCGGTCGCGAGCTGGTCGAGGCGCGCGAATTCGCCTTCGATCTCTGCATTCCAGTCGGGAATCTGGTCGCCGAGCACGCGCTGCCAGAAGGCGGCGCGGGTGTCGGGCGTCTCGTCGGCGCCCTTGAGCGGCCCGACGCCGAGATCGTCGAGCAATCCGACGACGCGCTCGTCGCGTCCGGCTTGCGCAAGTGCCTCGCGCAGCGACGCGGCGGCGGTGCCGCCCTGAATCACATGAATGGTACTCATCGGCCTGTCGTCAACAAAAGAAAACCGCCGGCCGGGCGGACGTTGCGATGTCCAGCCGGCCGGCGGCCCCTAGTGTAAGCGAGATGTGTGACGGCGAGAAACCGTCCGGCGCCGCGACGCGACGTCGCTCAACGCTCGTCGTAGCTCACGACGACCTTGTCGCTGATCGGGTGGCACTGGCAAGTGAGCACGAAGCCGTCCTTCACTTCATGCTCTTCGAGCGTGTAGTTCTTCTCCATCCGCACTTCGCCCTCGAGCACCTTCGCGCGGCACGTGCAGCATACGCCGCCCTTGCACGCGTACGGCAGCGCGAGGCCCGCGCGCAGGCCGACATCGAGCAGGCTCACGCCTTCGTATGGCAGGCGCAGCTTGCGCTTCTTGCCGTCGAGCACGATTTCCAGGTCGGCCGCCGGCGTCTGGTCGGTGATTTCGACGACCGGCGCACCGGCCTGCGGCAACGGCGTGCCGAAGCGCTCGACGTGCACCTTCGCCTGCGGCACTCCGGCCGCCTTCAGCGCGGCCTCGGCCGCATCCATCATCGGCGCGGGGCCGCAGATGAATGCCTCGTCGATCGCGTCGGCCGGCATCAGCGTGTCGAGGAATTCCGCGCATTTCGCCTGGTCGAGCACGCCGTTGAACAGTGCGACGTCCTGCTGGTCGTCCGACAGCACGTGATAGAGGACGAAGCGGTTCATGTAGCGGTTCTTCAGGTCCTCGAGCTCCTCCGCGAACATGATCGCGTCGACGCTGCGGTTGCCGTAGATCAGTGTGAACGTGCTGCGCGGCTCGAGTTCGAGCGTCGTCTTCACGATCGCGAGCACCGGCGTGATGCCGGAGCCGCCGGAAAACGCGACGTACTGCTTGCCGTGATCGGCGTTCAGGTGCGTGAAGAACCGGCCGTCCGGCGTCATCACGTCGATCGTGTGGCCCGGCTTGAGCGAGTCGAACGCGAAGTTCGAGAAGCGGCCGCCGCGCACCCGCTTGATGCCGATGCGCAGTTCGCCGTCACGATCGTAGTCTGTCGTGCCGACGCAGATCGAATACGAACGGCGCGTTTCCTCGCCGTCGATGTGGGTCTTCAGCGTGACGAACTGGCCCTGCGTGAAGCGGTACGCGTCGCGCAGCTCGGGCGGCACGTCGAAGGAGACGGTTACGGCGTCGGCGGTCTCGGGCCGCACGTCGCGGATACGCAGCGGATGAAATTGCGGGGTCGCCATATCGATTAATAGGGTTTGAAGTAGTCGAAGGGTTCGCGGCAGTCGACGCAGCGATACAGCGCCTTGCAGGCCGTGGACGCGAATTGCGCGAGACGCTCGGTACGGGCGGAGCCGCAGCGCGGGCACGCGGGTGCCGCGACCGGTCGCGGCACGAAGCGCACGACGTTTTCTCGCGGCGCGGCGGTGCCGCACTGGCCGGCCGGCGGCGCGATGCCGTACGCGCGCAGCTTGTCGCGTGCTTCCTGCGTGATCCAGTCGGTCGTCCACGCGGGCGCGAGCACCGTCTCGATCCGGTGCGGCGGGAGGTCGGCGGCCTGCAGCGCGGCCGCGATGTCCTCCGCGATCTGCGACATGGCCGGGCAGCCCGAGTAGGTCGGCGTGATCACGACTTCGAGCTGGCCGTCTTCCGCGCGGCGGACGTCGCGCAGGATGCCGAGCTCGCGGATCGACACGACCGGGATCTCGGGGTCGGGCACGGCTTCGAGCACGTCCCATGCGCGAGCGAGCAGCGGGTCGGCGTGGCGCGAGGCGGGCACGGCGTTGGCGGGGGCGGTCTGGACGGACATCGTCGGGCTCCGTGGCGGGGCGGCCGGTTACCAGCTCGCGCCGGGATGCTGGCGTGCGAGGCTTTGCAGTTCGGCGAGCAGGTAGCCCATGTGTTCCGAGTGCTCGCCCTGCTTGCCGGTCGTCACGTGCTGCACGGGGGCCGGCAGCGTGAGCGTCGCTTCCGCGAGCGCGTCGTCCACGTCCGCGCGCCATGCTGCTTCGAGCGTGGCCGGGGCGGGGGCGATGCCCTCGGCGGCGACCGCGTCATCGATCGCATCGGCGGCGAAGAATTCGCGCGTGTACGGCGTCAGGTAGTCGAGCGCGCGCTGCGCGCGACGGTGCGATTCGTCGGTGCCGTCGCCGAGGCGAACGAGCCACTCGCGTGCGTGCTGCACGTGATAGCGCGTCTCCTTCACCGATTTCGCGGCGATCGCGGCGAGCTGCGTGTCGGTCGACGTTTCGAGCGCGCTCCACACATGCAGCATCAGCACCGAGTACAGGAAGTTGCGCACGATCGTCACCGCGTAGTCCTTGTCGGCGTGTGCGGTGCCGGCGAGCGGGCCGTAGTGCGGCAGCTCGGCGAGCGTGAAGTTCGCGAACTCGCGCTCCGTACGGAAGTACGCGTAGTCGTCCTCGGTCTTCGTTGCGCCGGTGAGCTGGCGCTCGAGTTCGGCCGCATGCGTATACAGCATGCGTGCCTGGCCGATGAGGTCGAGGCTCATGTTGGTGAGCGCGATGTCTTCCTCGAGAATCGGGCCGTGGCCGCACCATTCGGCGTTGCGCTGACCGAGGATCAGCGTGTTGTCCGCGAGGCGCAGCACGTAGGAGAGGTGTTCGGGCGTGATCGTCATGGCGCGGGCGTTACATGTGGTTGACTTCGTCGGGCAGCGTATAGAACGTCGGGTGACGGTAGATCTTGTCGCCCGCCGGCTCGAACAGCTCGGCCTTCTCGCTCGGATCCGACGCGGTGATCGCCGACGACGGCACCACCCAGATGCTCACGCCTTCCTGGCGGCGCGTGTAGACGTCGCGCGCCATGCGCAGCGCCATCGACGCGTCGGCGGCGTGCAGGCTGCCGCAATGCTTGTGATCGAGCCCCTGCTTGCTGCGCACGAACACTTCCCAGATCGGCCATTCCTTGTTCATCACTTTCTCCTGAATCCTGAATTCGATGGTGTGCCGCTGCTCAGGCGGCGTGCTGTTCTGCGCGCGCGCGGCGCTTCGCTTCGTGGGCGAGGGCGGCTTCGCGTACCCATGCGCCGTCCTCGTGCGCTTTCACGCGAGTCGCGAGGCGTTCCTTGTTGCAAGGGCCGTCTCCGTTGACTACGCGCCAGAATTCGTCCCAGTCGATCGTGCCGTAGTCGTGATGGCCGCGCGCCTCGTTCCATTTCAGGTCGGGGTCGGGCAGCGTCACGCCGAGCACCTTCGCCTGGTCGACCGTCGCGTCGACGAACTTCTGCCGCAGGTCATCGTTCGTGATCCGCTTGATGCCCCATTTCGCGGACTGGTTGCTGTGGACCGAATCGGCGTCGCTCGGGCCGAACATCATCAGCACCGGCCACCACCAGCGGTTCACGGCCTGCTGGACCATCGCACGTTGCGCGTCGGTGCCCTTCATCATCGACAACAGTGCGTCGAAGCCTTGGCGCTGGTGGAACGATTCTTCCTTGCACACGCGGATCATGGCGCGCGCGTACGGGCCGTACGTGCAGCGGCAAAGCGGGATCTGGTTCATGATCGCGGCGCCGTCGACGAGCCAGCCGATCACGCCGACGTCCGCCCAGGTCGGCGTCGGGTAGTTGAAGATGCTCGAATATTTCGCCTTGCCGGCGTGCAGCGCGTCGATCAGCGAGTCGCGCGATACGCCGAGCGTTTCGGCCGCGCTATACAGATAGAGGCCGTGGCCGGCTTCGTCCTGGACCTTCGCGAGCAGGATCGCCTTGCGCTTCAGGCTCGGCGCGCGCGAGATCCAGTTGCCTTCGGGCAGCATGCCCACGACTTCCGAATGCGCGTGCTGCGAGATCTGGCGTACCAGCGTCTTGCGATAGGCGTCGGGCATCCAGTCCTGCGGTTCGATCTTGCCGTCGGCGGCCATGACCGCATCGAACCGCGCCTGCTCGGGCGACTCGGCTGCGGCGTCGAGCGGCGCGACGTTGCCGGGGATGTCGAGGGATTGCGTGTACATGGCGAGGCTCTCGTCCGGTTGAATGTGTGCGAAGTATAAACCAACCGACCGGTCGGTTAATAAATTTGTTGTGGATTTGCGGCGAGACTCGGGTAAACGAGCGAAGTCGGGGCGCGATCGGAGGGGGTGATGGTGGTCCGGCGCGTGGGGTTCGCGTCTTCTGCGGCACAATGCCCGCTTTCCGACGAGGATTTTGCCGATGTCATTTCGAAGCAGTATCGCCGCAGTCGTGCTGGGTGCGGCCGTCTTTGTCTCGCCGCCCGTGGCGTCGGCTTCGGCCGCGCCGGCCGGATGGGTGGCGGCGTGGGCGACCGCGCTGCAGCCTATTCCCGACCTTGCCGCACCGCCGCCGCTCTATCGCGCGCCCGACGTGGCTGGACGGGCCGTGCGCCAGATCGTCTACCCGACGGTGTCGGGGCGTGCTGCGCGGATCCGCATCAGCAATGCCTACTCCCGTGCGCCGCTGGTCGTGGAGGCGGCGAGCCTCGCGCGCGCAGGAGAAGGAGCGGCGCTTGCCGGCGCGGCGGTGCCGGTCCGGTTCGGCGGCAAGGCGTCGGTGACGCTTGCGCCGGGCCAGGAGCTCGAAAGCGATCCGGTGGCGATCGACGTGGCGGCCGGGCGACCCTATGCGATCAGCCTCCAAATGGGGGCAAACCAGCGGATGACGGTCTGGCACCGCGTGTCGAACCAGTTCAATTACGTGTCTGCACCCGGTGATCACGTGAGTGATCCGGGCGCCGCGCTGTTCCGCACTCGCTTTACTCAATATGCATGGGTGAGCGAGCTCGCGGTCGAGGCTGGTTCGGCGCGCGCGAGCGTAGCGGCGATCGGCGATTCGATTACCGACGGGCTGCGCTCGAGCGTGAACCGGAACCGCCGCTGGCCGGACGCACTGGCGCGTCGACTGACCGCCTCTGGGGCGGAGTCGATCGGCGTCGCGAATCTTGGGATCAGCGGGAACCGGCTGCTCAGCGATTCGGCGTGCTACGGCACGTCGATGGCCTCGCGGTTCGAGCGCGATGCGCTGTCGCGTGCGGGGGTGAAGGCGGCGATCGTGCTGATCGGGATCAACGACATCAATTTCGCGGCGATGCCGCCGCGCGCGGGGCTCGATTGCGACCACCCGCATACGCAGGTCACGGCTGCATCCTTGATCGACGGCTATCGCCGGCTGATCGAAGCGGCGCACCGGCAGGGCGTGAAGGTCTTCGGCGCGACGTTGACGCCGGCTGGGCTGCCGGCGGGGCGTGAGGCGATCCGCCTTGAGGTGAACCGATGGATCCGAAGCGGTGGCGGGTTCGACGGTGTGGTCGACTTCGATGCTGTGCTGCGCGATGCGGCGCGCCCGAGCGTGCTGCAGCGTCGATACGATAGCGGGGACGGCATTCATCCGAGCGACGCCGGCTACACGGCGATGGCCGACGCGGTGCCGGTCGAGCAGCTGCAGGCTGCGGTGGGCGGCAAGTGACGCACCGCTATATATAGAGGGAAGTGTTGCCGGCAACGCGCAGGTGAGCGGCGCCATTTGGCCCGTCGAGCCCCAAGCCCCCGTGCGCGTCAGCGCACGGGGGCTTTTTCAAAATATTTTCACAAAGGGGCTTGCGGAGTTGGGGGTGGGTGCTTAGAATCACGCCTCTTTCGCGCTAACGGAAACG